>CALYQH010000252.1 GCA_945283395.1 uncultured Ventosimonas sp.
GCAAGGCTTTTTGAATAGCTACACAATCCTGAATAGTGATTTTATCAATAGCCTTTTTACCTAAGGTTGGGAAAACATGAGCCTCGAATGCGCTTCTCATTTCCTTAAGAGTTTTTGGTGATACCCCATCCATTTGTTTCTTCTGATAAAAGAATTCAAAGATACTTACTAGTGAATGATCCTTATTATCTTCTTTTTTAACCTCTACGGGAGTTATACCTTGCTGGAGGTTGGCTATAAAATCCTGAGCTTTCTCTCTAGCCATTTTAGCAGTAGTCTGAGGATAAGAACCAAGGCCAGCCCAGCGCCAGTTACCACTATGATCTTTATACCGCAATATCCATCTTTTTAAATTATTAGGTTTAACGGCAAAATAGATACCATCTAGTCCATAATTCTCTCTATATTCCTTATCCTCAGGTTCTAGTGAAGCAAGGACAGTATCCGCTAGCGGTCGTCTTTTAATCTCTGATCTTTTCATAGCAATTCTTGATTGTCTTGTACATCAGATTAGTAATTTTTAATTAGTGTACATGAGGGTGTACAAAAAGACAATGTTAATAGGTTCTATTAGGTGCTTAAAGGTTCTTAAGCATTCCTATATAAACGCTGGTATTTAAAGGATTAAGTGTAAAAAGTGCTAAAAGGTTCTTTAAGAGGTGGCGGTGAGAGAGGGATTCGAACCCTCGATACGATTTCTCGTATACACGCTTTCCAGGCGTGCTCCTTAAACCGCTCGGACATCTCACCAAAAATAACAAATGGACAATGGTTGTAAAGGTGCGCTAATTTAACGGAAAACTTACAGAAAATCAAAGTTTTTTTACTTACCCATAAAGGATCTTATAACATAATAATACTTTATGAATAAATCTAATATAAAAGATAGCTTTTATAAACTTTAGTTAACTGCAAACACCTCACTTAATAAGTCATTCATAGCATTAAAAGCTCTTTTAGTTACTTTTGCATTATATTGCTTAACACCAGGTTCATTAGCTGACATATCTGTAAATCCATGTACTGACCCGCCATAGCTGATAAGTTGCCAATCTACTTTTGCTGCATTCATTTCATTCATAAAATCAGTAAGTTGTGATCGTGGTACTAAAGGGGCATTAGCTCCGTCTAAAACCAGTATTGAACCTTTAATATTTTTTGCATCTTGAGGATTTGGTGTATCTAAATTACCATGGAAAGAAATAGCAGCTTTAATATCTGATCCACTACGTGCAAGTTCTAGTGCACAACAACCATCAAAACAAAATCCAAAAGCAGCTATTTTTAGGGTATCTATGTTATAGGTAGTTGCTTGTTTCATTAAAGTGGTTAATGCTTGATGCATGATAGCCCGTAATAAATCTGTATTATGTCTTAAAGGTAACATAGCTTCATTGGCTTCTTTGTTAGTCTTAGGGCGGATATGTTTTCCGTATAAGTCTATTATAAATACTATGTAACCTTGCTGGGCTTGATAGTTAGCCAAGCCAATAGTGCCTTCTGTAATACCAAGCCAATTTGGAAACATTACTAAAGCCGGTAGTTTGTTAGAAAAACTATTAGGATATACCAGCACCCCTTCAAAGATTTTCCCATCGTATTGATATTCAATTTTGGACTGGACTAACATGGGCGCCTCCTTAGCTTTAAAAAAAAAGCTCGTTTATAGAAACGAGCTCTTTGGTTTGTTGATAGTTTAAACTTTTATTTAGTGAGTTCAACTAACAATTTATTTAATCTTCTTACATAACTTGCAGGATCTTTTAAATTACCTTGAGCAGCAAGGGCAGCTTGATCAAATAGGATGTGGGCTAATTCATTAAAATGATTCTCATCCTTCTCATTATCTAATTTCACTATTAATGGATGATCTGGATTAATTTCAAAGATCAGCTTAGACTCAGGAACTTTTTGCCCTGTAGATTCGAGAATTTGACGCATTTGCAGTCCTAAATCCTGCTGACCTAAGGCTAAAATGGCTGGCGATTCTGTTAATCTATGAGATATACGAACCTCGCTCACTTCATCTGCTAACACTTTTTTAATTCTATCTACAAGCTGTTCTTTCTCTTTAGCAACTTTTTCCTGTGCTTGTTTGTCTTCTTCTGAATCTAGTGAACCTAAATCTAGATCACCTCTAGCCACATCAACAAATTGTTTACCTTCAAATTCAGGCAAATAACCCATTAACCACTCATCAATACGATCAGTTAATAATAACACTTCGATACCCTTTTTACGGAATATCTCAAGATGTGGACTATCTTTTATCTGCTCATAACTTTCACCTGTTAAGAAGTAGATTTTATCTTGCCCTTCTACAGCACGAGCTAAGTAATCGCTTAAGGAATTTTTTTGCTCGGCACTATTTTCATGAGTTGAAGCAAAACGCAATAAGCCAGCTATTTTCTCTCTATTAGCATAATCTTCGGCTGGACCTTCTTTGATTACTTGACCAAAGGCTTTCCAGAAAGTTTCATACTTTTCAGGTTCATTTTTAGCTAATTTATCTAACATATCTAACACACGTTTGGTTAGTGCAGACTTCATGTTATCTATGATGGGATCTTTTTGTAAAATTTCTCTAGATACGTTTAACGACAAATCATTAGAATCCACTATACCTTTTACGAAACGCAAATAAAGCGGCAAAAACTCTTCGGCTTGATCCATAATAAATACACGGTTAACATAGAGTTTTAAGCCATGCGTCATATCCCTTTGGTATAGATCAAAAGGTGCTCTAGCAGGAATATAAAGTAACGAAGTATATTCTAGCTTACCTTCAACTTTGTTATGACTCCAAGCCAGCGGGTCTTCAAAATCATGACTAATGTGCTTATAAAATTCTTTATAATCATCATCGGACACTTCAGAACGAGGTCTAGTCCAGAGGGCACTTGCTTTATTAACAACTTCCCATTCTATGTCAGCTGTTTGTTCACCTTCTTTATCTTCTTTTGCAGTTTGTTCTTTAGGTAACTCAATGGGGAAGTCTATATGGTCAGAATATTTCTTGATAATATTGCGTAACCGCCATCCATCAGCAAACTCTAAATCTTCAGTTTTTAAATGGAGAACTATCTGGGTTCCACGATTATCCTTAGTTACATTTTCCACCTCAAAGTCGCCTTCACCTTTGGACGACCAATGAACACCATCCTCCGCATTAGTACCAGCTTTTCTTGAATAAACATCAACTCGATCAGCAACAATAAAGGCACTATAAAAACCAACCCCAAATTGACCTATTAATTTTGAGTCCTTCTTTTGATCGCCTGATAAATTTTTTAAAAAGTGAATCATCATTTGATGCAAGAAAATTTA
>CALYQH010000253.1 GCA_945283395.1 uncultured Ventosimonas sp.
GTACGATAATTAAGTGCGTAGGCTATTTCATTTTCTTCTACTGCCGCTTGAGCATGATATAAGATAGTAAGATTAATAATGACATCTTGTTTATTATTAATTTCCTCCTCTTTAATACCAATAAAAGTACGTAATCTTAGATTCTTAACTCGAATTTTCGCAATACCTGTATCTAATAGAGACATATAGATAGACCTATTCTTTATTCAAACCCATTAATAGTATAAAAGGCTTAGTTTAACCTTTACTATAAGCATAAAATATTTTTTTATTATCACTATAAAAACTATCAAGCATCATACAAAGGTTACCATGTCTACTTCTGCTAGTATACTCATTACTAGCTTTTAGGTAGAGAACTTACAAAAAGTTTAAGCCAACATTTTACAATCTAAAAAATTGAGGTAACAGAAGGATAAACCTGCATGTTGTAGGAATACGATAAGAAAATTAGTGCGATAGCTACAGGTTTATTTTTGGTACAAATGAAGCTTTATTAGCTTCTTTATTTAATGTAAAAAATCATTGCTAACCTTGGGGTAGGTTATGATGCTATCAATATAGCAGTAGCTAACACTAAAGGTATAATTGTTACCAATACTCCAGATACATTAAATGATTGTTTAACTGTATTCTTCCGAGAACCTAATATTCCTAAAGCTTTACTAACGCTATACAATGTAGTTTTATTCCTCATAAAAGAAATTATACAAAAAAGTCTGATAGCACTATGGGAAAATTAGTGATGGATAATTTAACCAGTTTTTCAAATGGTAAAAGACCAATTACACCAGTAACTTAATTACTAAAAGGCCGTCTGCCTGCAAAGGCATGAGATAAAGTGCCACCATCTACTAACTCTAACTCCCCACCTAAGGGAACACCATAAGCTATACGTGATACTAATAAACCTTGAGGTATCAATAATTGAGCAATATAATGCGCAGTTGCCTCACCCTCAACGGTAGAGTTAGTAGCTAAGATGACTTCCTTAAAACTGGCTTCATGAATACGTTTTAGCAACTCAGGAATACCTATGGCTTCTGGACCAAGACCATCCAAAGGGGATAAGTGGCCTTTCAAGACAAAATAACGTCCTTTATAACCAGTTTGCTCTATTGCAAACACATCTAGTGGTCCTTCAACGATACAAAGTAAATTATCATCTCTATTACTTGCTAAACACTGCGGACAAAGCTCTTCTTCAGTTAAAGTATGACACTGTTTGCAATAACCTACTTGCTGCATGGCTTTTGTTAACGCATCAGCAAGTTTTAATGCGCCTTGCCTATTACGCTCTAATAATTGTAAAGCGATACGTTGCGCACTCTTCTGGCCTATTCCTGGCAATACACGTAATGACTCAATCAACTGACTAATAAGTGGGCTAAAACTCATGATTAAAATCGTTATATAGATTGACTGAGTAGTTAAGCCCTACTCAGTAGAAAAAAATTATTAGAAAGGCATTTTAAAACCAGGTGGCAATTGTATTCCTGTAGTTAAGCCAGACATTTGTTGTTGAGTAGCCTGTTCAATTCTTCGAACCGCGTCATTAACAGCAGCTGCAATAAGATCCTCTAATACCTCTTTTTCTTCTTTCATTAAACTTTCATCTATTGTGACTCGTTTTACATCATGACGCCCATTCATCGCTATAGAAACCAGCCCAGCACCAGACTGACCAATAACTTCAGAATTAGCTAATTCCTCTTGAAGTTTCTGCATTTTCTCTTGCATTTCTTGCGCTTGTTTCATCAAAGCGCCCATGCCACCTTTTAACATTCTAAAAACTCCTCATTATTTAACAGGTTAAAGCTAGTTATAAGAATATTATAAGCGGTTCAGCTCAATTTATAAATTATTTATAATATACCTAATTACTATAATTAGTACATACATCATTCCGTTATAGTATTATAAAACAATTGCAATTTAATACTTACACTTTCCAATTTTAGAGTTCAATATACTAAAACTAGTAGATGAATATAGACCTATTATTAAAATTATCTAATAGAATTCATTTATTGATAAGCCAATTATTGTTTCTAATAAAAATATTATTACCATTAATCCAACTAACTAAATTAAATAAGTTAAATGGTAACTGTAATTAGTAGTTATTAAATTGCTTTTATAGTTTTTAGCCTGTTATTACTCACATTTAATAATCTTAGCAACATTAAACTGTATAAAAAATCATTAGCAGCTGTGCTACTTTAAAGGCTTAATGCTTTCTTCATAGATTATAGCCGAAAATTGTTCTTTTAATTGTTGAATAAGTGGATCATTATGAATAGATTGCTCTGCTGCCAATTGTTTTTCAGCTTTAAAACGCTTTTCTTGTATAGCGGGAGTTTCATGTAAAGGTGGTTCAATAGTGACTTTTAACGTTATTTGATGCCCTATATACTCATTTATAGCTTCATTAATGCGTTTTCTCTGATTATCACTAAATAACGCTTGTTGAGTAGGGTCAAGCTGTAAATGCCAACTATTATCATTTTTTTCAATTAAGGTACAATTAGCTGCAATATTAGCAGTAATACCAGTTAATTTAAGTTTATAAAATATAATTAGCCATTGCGCTGCCAAACCCGTCGTGGGTTTAATCAAATTAGTAGCCTGCTTCTCTTCGCTATGTTCAATATTCTCATTTTGTAACAAAGATTGATAATCATCAGGGTTCAAATAATCTTCTGCAAATTGATCTTGATCCGCTTGATCTAATGTAGATAACTGAGACTTTACAGATAGCATTTCTGAATCCAACTTTTCATTAGCAATCAGCTGTTGATCTTGATGTGCTGTGCTACAACTATTGACTCCCTCGTTAATAGTTAAATTATCTCTTTTAGCATCAATCACTGCTGGCTGTAAATTTGTCTCAACCTGTTGTAAATTCTGCTCTACAATATCGAGCTTTATATCTTTTTCAAGTATTTTTTTTTCAGCCAAAACCTTACTAGCTATTTCTTTCAAGTTCTTTACCGGAACTTGATTGGCTTCAGCAGGACGAAAAGCTAACATCCTCAATAAAACCATTTCAAAGCCCTGCTGACCATCTGGTGCTAAAGGTAAATCACGGCGTCCTAACAATCCAACTTGATAATAAAATTGAACATCTTCGGCTGGCAAAACTTTAGCTAACCCTAATATTTGTTCCTTATCTCCTAAACTATTATCTATAGCATCTGGAAATGCTTGTGCAATAGCCACTCTATGGAGAATACTTAATAACTCACCTAATACATCTAGCCAGTCTGGGCTCTGCTCCGCTAACTGATTAATGATAACTAATAAAGCTTTAG
>CALYQH010000254.1 GCA_945283395.1 uncultured Ventosimonas sp.
ATTCCATTAATTTTCAAAGTGGTTGAGAATAAAAGCCTCAGAGCTATTGAATTAGCTATGAGACATATTATTCACCGGCATGAAGTATTACGTTCATTAATAAAAAACAATAAGGATGGGGTAGGGTATCAGTATCCTATTGATATAGATAAGATACCTTTAGAATTTGAATTATTAGTGTGTGATTCAATAACTAGTCTAAATAATTATATTGATGAACATACGCACAAGATTTTCAAATTAGATAAAGAAATCCCCCTTTCCATTAAGTTTTACCAATTAGCCAATGATTATTATGTAAGTATTGTTATTCACCATATTGCTTTTGATGGTTGGTCTACAGATTTATTAATAAAAGAACTAACCCATTATTATCATCAATATGAACAAAGATCCCTAAATAGTGCTTCTACTTTTGTTAATATTACCGAGTTACCGGCTGTGGAAGTTCAATATAAACAATTTGCTTTATGGCAACGTCAATATTTACAGGGTGCACTATTAGCTCAACAGTTAAGCTATTGGCAACAACAACTAGCTGATTATGTTCCTTTACATTTACCAACAGATTATGATCGCCCTTTACAAATAGATTATCAAGGCCGTGATATTCATTTTCAGCTCGATACAGGACTTAGTCAACAATTAAGGCAATTAGCGGTAGAACTAGATGTTAGTTTATATAGTGTTTTACTTAGTGGCTATTACTTGCTTTTAAATGCTTTTAGTAATCAAAAAGATATCATTGTTGGTACTCCAACTGCAGGTAGACATTATCAAGGTATTGAAAATACCATGGGTTTTTTTGTCAATAGTTTACCTTTAAGACAGCATATCAATAATAAAGCTACCTTAGTTGATTTTATTAAACAAACAGGGGAACTAATTAGCAGTGCACAAAAGCAGCAGGATATTCCTTTTGAAAAACTAGTTGAAACTATTAATCTTGAAAAAGATGCTTCAAGACATCCCATATTTCAAGTCATGTTTAGTGTGCAGCCTTTTGGTCATATTGAGAGTACAGAGTTAGCACACTTACTGACTCTTTACCACACTCCACAAGCTGATTATCAACCAGCTAAGTTTGACATCACAACATTACTAGATGATTCTAGAGAGTCTATTTCAGGTGTATTTAACTATGCGACAAGTTTATTTAAAGCAGCAACTATTGAGCAATTTATTGTCTGCTATAAAACTATTTTAGCGCAATTTGCTGTAACATGCGAAAAGCAGCAATCGCTAGCTAAAATAAGTTTGCTAGATCATAGCACCTATCAATTACTTATACATGACAAGAACCAGACACGAAAACCATACAAAGATGAACAGTCAGTTAATCAACAATTTGAAGAACAAGTACTTAAAACCCCTAACCATATAGCGGTTATCTTTAATCAACAGCAACTAACTTATGCTGTATTAAATGCTAAAGCTAATCAATTAGCCCACTTCCTTCAACAACAATGCCATCTTACAGCAGATGATTTTGTGGGATTATACCTTGATCGTTCGGAACAGATTATAATCTGTATCTTAGCTATTTTGAAAGCGGGAGCAGCCTATGTTCCTTTAGATCCAGAAGCCCCTGACGAACGTAATGCCTATATTATACAAGACGCCAAATTAAAGGCTATTCTAACTCAAAGTCATTATACTGAAAAGCTAACAGCCCTTGTCCCCCACTTAGCTATTTACGCTATTGATGATTCAGAGATTATCCAAACATTACGTGACTATCCAACAGATAACCTTAAAAGTCATGCACATCCTAACGACTTAGCCTATGTAATTTATACTAGTGGTACAACTGGCAAACCTAAAGGTACCTTAATTGAGCATCACAATATTAGTCGTTTAATAAATAATACCAACTTTGTCAGTATTGACGAATCAGACCGTTTACTCAGCATCTCAGGATATCATTTTGATGCATCGACCTACGATATTTTTGGGGCATTATTAAATGGGGCAACAGTTGTTATTGTCACTAAAGAAAAGTTTCTAGATTTAGAAACATTCAACCAGCTACTCAACGATTACAAAATTACTAACTTCTTTGCAACTGCTGCATTTTTTAATACCATCGTTGATGCAGAATTACCTAACTTAGCCCAATTACATTACCTACTTGCAGGTGGTGAAGCACTATCAGCCCATCATGTAAATAAATTTTTAGCACGTTACCCCCATGTTAAATTAGTAAACGGTTATGGGCCAACAGAAACCACTACATTTGCGGTTACCTACTTGGCTAACCAAGCCAGCCAACCATTTAGCCACTCCGTACCTATCGGAGTAGCATTAACCAATACCACCCTTTATATCCTAGATGAACAACAACGGCCAGTACCTATTGGTGCAATAGGCGAACTATACATTGGTGGGGCAGGGGTAGGGCGAGGTTATTTAAACAACCAAGAATTGACCCAAAAAGTCTTTATCAGCAATCCTTTTCAAACAGCACAAGAAAAACAAACAGGCTATAACGGACGGTTATACAAGACGGGAGACCTTGTTCGTTACCTACCTGATGGCAACATAGAATATTTAGGGCGTAACGACTTACAAGTAAAAATACGAGGTTTCAGAGTAGAACTTAGCGAAATAGAAACCCGCTTAATGAGTTATCCCACAATAAAACAAGCAGCGGTATTAGCACTAACCAATGCTAGTGGACACAAATACTTAGCAGCTTACTATGTAGCAGATCAAACACTGGCTAGCGAAGCATTAACCAGCTACTTAACGCAATTTCTGCCTGAATATATGCTACCAAAAGCCTTTATTTATTTAGCAGCTTTTCCGTTGAATTTAAATGGAAAGATTGATCGTAAAGCTTTGCCTACCCCTGAATTGACTATTTCTCATTCTTTTGTCGCTCCAGAAACTGTTACAGAGCAATTTTTAGTTGAGATTTATAGTGACTTACTAGGTCTTAACACGCACAGTATAAGTATTGAAGATGACTTCTTTAAATTAGGTGGCAATAGCATTATTGCAATAAAATTATCTAGTAGGATAGCAAAAAAATTTAATAAGAAAATCCATATTGCTGATATCTTTTCTAGGCATACTATCCGCGCATTAGGAAAATTTATTGATGAAAGTAAGGATAAAGGAGTTGTAATTACTCCCATTAATGTTAGTAAGCCAGAAGATCAATTACTTTCGTTTTCCCAAGAGCGCTTATGGTTTATCGAATCTTATGAAGGCGGTACATCCGCTTATAATATTCCATTAATTTTCAACGTGGTTGAGAATAAAAGCCTCAGAGCTATTGAATTAGCTATGAGACATATTATT
>CALYQH010000255.1 GCA_945283395.1 uncultured Ventosimonas sp.
AAGTTCATATTCAAAGCCAGTTTTACCATTACGATCTTCAAAATAACTTACAGGGCTATTACGGGTAACAACATGTAATACACCCTCTTGTTTTATTTTATCCAGCATTGTAGGAGGTGTTTTAGGTTCACAACCGACTAAACACAAACCAATCAACCCAGAGCAAAGCCAAGGCAAAATAAATTTTTTAGTAGTTTGAAAACTATTAACCTTCATATATAACCGATTGATTATAAATATCTTTCACACTCATCTAGAAAACTATTAAAAGTAATAAGCTATTTACGGATTGTTGAAAGTCTATCGTAAAACCTATACTAATGTCTAAGTTTTAACTCAAAAATAGCCTAAAATTTACTTTTCAAAATATTTTTTCGATTAGGTGTTGACATTCTGGCTACTAAACATTAAAGTGCGCACCAATTCTTGATTAGCAAGAAATTTCTTATACCTATATAACAAATAGGGGTGTAGCCAAGCGGTAAGGCAGCGGGTTTTGATCCCGCCATGCGTTGGTTCGAATCCAGCCACCCCTGCCATATTATTTTGATAACCTTCCATTCAGGTATCAAGTCATGTCGAAAATGATGGTCTTTACAGGGAATGCCAACCCTGATCTAGCTAAACATATAGTAAGTGAACTACACATTCCTCTAGGTGATGTTTCAGTTGGAAAATTCTCTGATGGTGAAATCAGCGTAGAAATTAATGAAAACGTGCGCGGGAAAGATGTATTTCTTGTTCAGCCAACTTGTGCTCCAACTAACGATAACCTAATTGAACTGATAGTAATGGCAGACGCATTTCGCCGTTCATCTGCTAGTCGTATTACTGCTGTCATTCCCTACTTTGGTTACGCTCGGCAAGATCGCCGACCACGTTCAGCGCGGGTTCCTATTTCAGCCAAAGTAGTTGCCGATATGCTAGATACCGTAGGGATCAACCGGGTGTTAACCGTCGACTTGCATGCTGATCAAATCCAAGGCTTTTTTAATATTCCTGTGGATAATATCTATGGTTCACCTGTGTTAGTTGATGATATCATTGCCCAACGTTTTGAAAATGTGCTCGTAGTATCCCCTGACATAGGAGGGGTAGTAAGAGCTAGAGCAGTAGCTAAATCACTAGGCGTAGAATTAGCCATTATTGATAAGCGCCGTCCTAAAGCTAACCAATCAGAGGTTATGCATGTAATAGGTGAAGTTGAAGGGCGTATCTGCATATTAGTAGATGATATGGTTGATACGGCTGGTACTCTTTGCCACGCTGCTGAAGCGTTAAAAGAATTTGGGGCTACTCAAGTCTTAGCTTACTGTACACACCCTATTCTATCAGGAGCAGCTATTGAAAACATCACTAGCTCGTTTTTAGATGAATTAGTGGTAACAAATACTATTCCACTCTCGGCAAAAGCTCAAGGATGTGGTAAGATTCGCCAATTAGACATCTCGCCTATCGTGGCAGAAGCTGTACGTCGTATTAGTAACGAAGAATCCATCAGTGCTATGTTCCGTTATTAACAGTAGCTACTGATTTAACTGGGCTAACTAGCCTTTATTAGTCGCTCGAAACGCTGGTCGCAAACGTTACGAGCGTTTTTATTTTTGGAGATTTAAGATGGTAGATTTTGTAATTGACGCTCAAGCGCGTGATGACTTAGGGAAAGGTGCGAGCCGCCGCCTACGTCGTAACGCTAACTTAGTTCCAGGGATTATTTATGGCGGCGATAAAGCCCCTAAATCTATTAGTTTATTAGCTAAAGATTTAGCTAAATTATTAGAAAATGAAGCGGTATTTAGCCATATCCTAACCGTAAATCTTGCAGGCCAGCAAGAAAGCGTGCTTATCAAAGCACTTCAACGTCATCCAGCAAAAGGTTTTGTATTACACATTGACTTCTTACGGTTGATCGCTGATCAAAAATTAACAACAACGGTACCTTTACACTTCATTAATGAAGCTACTGCAACTGGTGTTAAGTTAGAGGGTGGAGAAATTCTTCACATGACTAACGAAGTAGAAATCAGCTGTCTACCTAAAGATTTGCCAGAGTTTATTGAAGTTGATATGGCTAATGTAGCACTAGATCAAATAGTTCACTTGTCTGATCTTAAAGTACCTAACGGGGTTGAATTAATTGCTTTAGCTCATGAAAATGACTTGCCTATAGCAACCATTCATACACCACGAGTTGAAGCTGAAGATACCACAGCAGATACAGCTACTGGAACAACGCCAACTCCAGCCGCTGACGCAGGTGATAAAACAACCGAATAAGCTGCTAATAGCACGAGGGCTTCTGAGATGACGGCTGTGCAACTTATTGTAGGATTGGGCAATCCCGGTCCAGAATATGAACATACCCGACATAATGCAGGAGCCCTTTTTGTTGAGCAAATAGCTAGCAAATACAAGGTGCCATTAATAGCTCAGCAAAAATATGCCGGGCTGTTGGGACGTTTTATCCTAAACGGACAAGATGTTCGATTACTTATTCCTACCACCTATATGAATCGAAGTGGCCAAGCGGTAAGTGCATTAGCTAATTTTTACCGTATTCCTCTTGACGCTATCCTAGTAGTACATGATGAACTTGATCTTCCCCCCGGTGTAGCAAAGCTAAAGCTTGGCGGTGGACATGGTGGCCACAACGGTTTAAGGGATATTATTGCACAAAGTGGCAACCAGCATAATTTTTATAGACTACGTCTAGGCATAGGCCATCCAGGTGATAAAAATTTAGTTACGGGCTTTGTGCTAGGTAAAGCCCCTAAACAAGAACAGCAAAAGTTAGCAGCCAGTATAGATGTTGCGTTAGAGGTATTACCTGACATAGTAGTAGGGGACTGGAATAAAGCAATACAAATACTTCATAGCCAAAAAGCTTAAACTATTTAAGAGAAATATATCATGGGTTTTAATTGTGGAATTGTTGGTCTCCCCAACGTAGGTAAATCTACTTTATTCAATGCTCTCACCAAAGCTGGCATAGGGGCAGAAAATTTCCCCTTCTGCACTATAGAGCCTAATAGTGGCATAGTAGCTATGCCTGATCAACGCTTAACTGCCTTAGCCGAAATAGTTAAACCAGAAAGAGTCATACCTACCACCATGGAATTTGTTGATATAGCTGGGCTGGTAAAAGGTGCCTCTAAAGGTGAAGGACTAGGTAACCAATTTTTAGCTAATATTAGAGAAACCGATGCTATTGCTCATGTAGTGCGTTGTTTTGAAGATGATAATGTTATTCATGTAGCAAATAGCGTAGACCCTAAAAGAGACATTGAAATTATTGATTTAGAAT
>CALYQH010000256.1 GCA_945283395.1 uncultured Ventosimonas sp.
TACCATGTTAAAAAATAATAAAGTTTTATCTAATTTATAATAGTTATCAACTTTACTACTTATATCAAAAAAAACTTTAGAGCTAAAAGCCAATAATAATATCCTCTATAATATAAGACTATTTATATGTAAATTAACGTGTTAACAATTTATGATAACTGATTTCAAACGAACCACCTCTTTAGTCACATTTGACTTTAAAAGGTATCTATAAAAGGTTATTATGTTAGGTAAATTTTTTAAAGATACATTCATTAACTTTTGTATTAAATTGAGGTGTAAGCTTGGCCAAAATTATTGTAGTCACTTCTGGTAAAGGTGGCGTAGGGAAAACAACTACGAGTGCAGCAATAGGTACAGGGTTGGCCTTACGTGGATTAAAAACAGTACTTATCGACTTTGATGTAGGTTTGAGAAATTTAGACCTTATCATGGGTTGTGAACGCCGAGTTGTTTATGATTTTATTAATGTCATTAATGGTGATGCCACTCTCACCCAAGCGCTTATTAAGGATAAACGAGTAGAAAACCTTTTTATTCTTGCAGCTAGCCAAACAAGAGATAAAGATGCCCTAACTCAAGAGGGAGTAGAGAAAGTCATTACAGAATTAAAAGAAACTTTTGATTATATTATTTGTGACTCGCCTGCTGGTATTGAAAAAGGTGCTTTTTTAGCTATGTATTTTGCTGATGAGGCTATTATTGTTACTAACCCTGAAGTTTCATCAGTACGTGACTCTGATCGTATGTTAGGCATTTTAGCTAGTAAATCGCGCCATGCTGAACTTAATGAACCTCCTATTAAAGAACATTTGCTTATCACTCGTTATTCACCTGAGCGTGTCGAAAAAGGTGAAATGCTTGGCATTGAAGATGTACAAGAAATTCTTTCAGTACCAATGATAGGTGTAATTCCTGAATCAAAAGCTATTTTAAAAGCCTCCAACCAAGGGATTCCAGTCACTCTAGATGATCAAAGTGATGCCGGACAAGCTTATAGCGATGCAGTTGATAGACTATTAGGAAAAGAATTACCTTTACGCTTCATTGAATTACCTAAGAAAGGACTTTTTCAACGTCTATTTGGAGGTAACGAATGAGTATTTTTGATTTCTTCCGTAATAGGAAGGAACCTAGTAGCGCGTCCGTGGCCAAAGAGCGCTTACAAATTATTGTAGCTCATGAAAGAGGAAGAAGATCACAACCTGATTATTTGCCTCAATTACAGAAAGATTTATTGGAAGTTATCCGTAAATATATTCCAATTGAACAAGATCAAATTCAAGTAGAACTAGCAAACCAAGATAATTGTTCAGTATTAGAGCTTAATATTACTTTGCCTGATCCTGAAACAGAAGAGCGTAACTAAGCGCTTTTCTGTTACAATAGCTTTATTGATATAGTTATTAAATTAAAATCAAGATATTTATGCCGTTATCGTCTATTAAAATAATTCATCAAGATCCAGACTTTCTAATTGTTAATAAATCTCCTTATTTACTCTCTGTACCAGGCCGGGCTGAAGACAATAAAGATTGTTTAATCACACGTTTACAACAAAATGGTTATCCCGAGGCATTAATAGTACATCGCCTAGATTGGGAAACTTCAGGAATTATGGTGATAGCACGCAATAAAGATAGTCACCGCGAGTTATCAAGACAATTTCAAAATAGAGAAACAACTAAAACCTATATAGCACTTTGTTGGGGAATTCCTAGCTTAGATAGTGGCTATATTGATCTACCATTACGTTATGACCCTGTCAATAAACCCCGCCACATTGTTGATTATCAGCATGGCCGCAATGCTTTAACCTTTTGGCAGGTAATACAACGCTACGATTATTATAGCCGTCTTGAGTTAACACCTATCACAGGACGTTCACACCAATTAAGAGTACATTTATTATCTATAGGACACCCAATTTTAGGTGATAAGCTATACGCTCATGAAGCTGCTCTAGATGCCCAACATAGACTTTGTTTACATGCTACAGGGCTTTCTATCAATCATCCTATAACCCATCAACGACTTTTTTTTGAAAGTACTGCTCCTTTTTAGTAGAATATTGTATAATTAAACAACAAAAGTAGATTATTATTGATTTACACTATAGTAAATAAATTAGATTAGTGGTAAAAATATAGCATGAGATTGTTAACTAGCTATTAACATAGTATTATGAATTATTAATTGAAAAGGATCGAGTTAATGAATACTCTTCGTCGGATTGTTACTACCTTTATTCTTGCTACTACTGTAATAGCAGCTCCAGTCTATGCTGCCCATGATTATGCGGATGGTAGCAAAAACGATGACCCTCGTTTTGATACGAATGCACCTCCTGCTTATTCTATGATGGGAGATCTTATTATAGCTCGCCCATTTGGTTTGTTGGCTACTGTAGCAGTTACTGGAGCATTTGTTATTACTTTACCTTTTTCAGCATTAGGTGGAAATGTGCCAGAAGCTGCTAAAGCATTGATTGTAGCACCTGCTCGTGAGACATTTGCTCGTTGCTTAGGTTGTACTCGCCCACACGGGGCTTTCCATGATTCAGATACAGAAAATAGTAATTAATGCTTTCTTTTTTATATTTTATATAGCTGTTTCATTAATTTGAACAGCTATATGCTTGATGTTCGAGACTTATTAAACAACCCTACCATAGTTAATAACAATTTTGCTCTTATTGATTTACAACATTAATAACATGGTGTTAATCCGTGTTGCTTTCTTTTCTTAAAAAGCTATTCAAAAACTACTATCATCTTAGCAAACAAGAGATGATAAAATTAGGTATCTCTCCTACACTATTAGAACAAGCATTGCAGGACAATGACAAGGCTCAATTAGAAATAGCAGGACGGTTTTTTGCTACTAAAGATGAAAAATTATTGATTAAGGCTATCTATTAATTTCAAAAATCGGCTGACAATAATAATAGAGATGCTATGTTTAGTTTGGCTACACTCTATTACCGAGGTGTAGGAGTTAAAAAAAATTTAATAGAGGCCAGCCATTGGTATAAAAAAGCAGCTAATCAGGGGCACTGCAAAGCTAAAAAAATAATTTATAGACTTACTTTAGAGCTCTTAACTCAATCAGCAGAGCAAGAAAACAGCGAAGCTATGTATGAGCTGGCTAGGCAGTACTTATCAGGAAATATTTCAGAAAAAAATTACAATCAAGCCCAACACTGGCTTACTAAAGCCGTTAATTTGGGCCATATTAAAGCAATGGTAAATTTAGCCAACTTGTATGATCAAGGTTTAGCTACCCCTCAAGATACAAAACAAGC
>CALYQH010000257.1 GCA_945283395.1 uncultured Ventosimonas sp.
AGTAGATACTAAAGCTCTTCGTGAATTACACATAAAATTGCGCGAGCCAGCTAACCCAGAAGAGCAATTAAATTAATTATTAACTTATGGTACTATCAAGTATCAAATTGTCACTACTAGAGTTGAATACGGAGTTATTGTATGGCTGGGCATTCCAAGTGGGCCAACATTAAACACCGCAAAGGTCGTCAAGACGCTAAGCGCGGTAAGATTTTTACTAAAATTATCAGAGAGTTAACCGTTGCCGCTAGTCACGGAGGTGGAATTCCTGCTGATAATCCAAGATTAAGATTAGCAGTTGATAAAGCGTTATCTGCTAATATGACTAGAGATACTATAGATAGAGCCATTGCCCGTGGTGCTGGCACTAATGATGCAGAAAACATGGAAGAAGTAACTTATGAAGGATATGGTCCCAATGGTGTGGCTGTGTTTGTCGAAGCTATGACAGATAATCGCAATAGAACAGCAGCTGAAGTTCGTCATGCGTTCAGTAAATCTGGTGGAAATTTAGGAACAGACGGTTCTGTAGCTTATCTTTTTGAACGTAAAGGGCAAATTTCGTTTGATCCGGGCATAGATGAAGAAAAATTATTAGAAAATGCATTAGACGCGGGTGCTGATGATGTAGTAACTAATGATGATGGTAGCATTGATGTATTTACTACGTTTCAAGATTTTATATCTGTTAAAGAAGCATTAACTACCGCTGGCTTTAAATCTGCTAATGCTGAAATAGCTATGATAGCTTCTACTGAAGCTGATTTAACGGATGTCGAGGCCGCTCAAAAAATTATTAGGCTAATAGATGCTTTAGAAGATTTAGATGATGTACAGAATGTCTATACTAATGCCAATATTGCTGATGAAATTATGGAGCAGCTCGACGATTAATTGTGTAGTTCAAAAGCGAGGGTAAAAGCGTGACAATTATTTTGGGTATAGACCCAGGTTCACGCCTTACTGGCTTTGGTGTTATCCGAGAAGATGGTAGGCGCTTAGAATATATAGCTTCTGGTTGTATCCGTACTCCGGAGGGTTTGCTACAGAATCGTTTACAAGCTGTATTTAGAGGTGTAACTGAGGTTATACAAACGTATGAGCCTGATACCATGGGAATAGAACAGGTCTTTATGGCTAAAAGTGCTGACTCTGCTTTAAAGTTAGTACAGGCCAGAGGTGCTGCTATAGTCGCAGGTGCCGAGGCTGGGCTTGAAGTATTAGAATATAGTGCAAGACAGGTTAAAAAAACTGTTACTGGCACAGGGGCTGCTGATAAAGAACAAGTGATGCAAATGGTCATGTATTTGCTGAGATTGGTAAAACGACCTCAAGTTGATGCTTCTGATGCTTTGGCCATTGCGCTATGCCATGCTCATCACCGTCAAACTTTAATTCAGTTAGGGTTGGATAAAGCAAAAAGGCGACGCGGTCGGTTACGGTTATCTATATAAGATAAGAGGAAGATTCGTTGATAGGTCGGTTACGAGGTGCATTAGCAGAAAAACAGCCCCCTCATTTATTAATAGATGTTAATGGAGTAGGTTATGCTGTTGAAGTTCCTATGAGCACATATTATCAACTTCCTGGCTTAAATGACGATGTAACGTTATATATTCATTATGTAGTTAGAGAAGACGCCCATTTACTTTATGGTTTTTATGAAAAAAAAGAGCGTGAGTTATTCAGAGAATTGATCCGTTTAAATGGAGTAGGTCCAAAACTTGCGTTGGCTTTAATGTCTAGCCTGTCAGTTAATGAGATGGTAGAGGTAGTTCGCCAACAAAATGTAGCAGCACTGACAAAGATCCCCGGAGTAGGTAAGAAAACAGCTGAACGATTATTAATTGAGTTAAAAGATAGATTTAAATCTTGGCAGCCTAGTGATGTAGTTACCTCATTAGCTGAGGAAATAGGCGTGGCCACTATGGTTACTAGCGCTGAGGCGGACGCAGTTAGTGCCTTAATTGCTTTAGGATACAAACCGCCTGAGGCTAGTAGAGCTGTATCGCTAGTAGCTGATAAGGATAGCCTATCTAGTGAAGAATTAATACGGCGTGCATTAAAAGGTAAAGGTTAATAATGATAGAGCCGGATCGTTTTCTTTCTGCTAATGCTCGAGACAAGGACGAGCTACAAGATAAAGCTGTTAGACCTCATATGTTGAGTGATTATATAGGTCAGCGGGTTGTAAGAGAGCAAATGGAACTTTTTATCAAGGCAGCTAGAGCTAGACAAGAGTCGTTAGACCATACGTTAATTTTCGGTCCGCCAGGTTTGGGAAAAACTACGTTGGCTAATATTATAGCTAATGAGATGGGAGTATCAGTTAAAAGTACGTCTGGCCCTGTTCTTGAAAAAGCAGGAGATTTAGCTGCTTTGCTTACCAATTTAGAACCAGGTGATGTGTTATTTGTTGATGAAATTCATCGTCTTTCGCCTGTGGTTGAAGAGGTACTTTATCCAGCAATGGAAGATTTTCAATTGGATATTATGATAGGTGAAGGCCCTGCAGCACGTTCTATCAAATTAGATCTACCTCCTTTTACTTTAGTAGGAGCTACCACCAGAGCTGGTATGTTAACAAATCCTTTACGGGATAGGTTTGGTATTGTCCAACGCTTAGAATTTTACGAAATTGCTGACTTAGCCACTATTGTTACTAGATCTGCTAATATTTTGAAAATACCTATTGAGCCAGAAGGTGCTTTAGAAATTGCTAAACGTTCAAGAGGTACTCCCCGTATTGCTAACAGGATTTTACGTAGGGTCAGAGATTATGCTGAAGTAAAAGGCCAAGGTATTATTACAAAATATATTGCAGATCAAGCACTTAATATGCTAGATGTAGATGAAAAAGGTTTCGATCATCTTGATAGGCGTTTATTGCTCACTATGATTGATAAGTTTGACGGAGGCCCAGTAGGTTTAGATAATCTAGCGGCTGCAATTAGCGAGGAGCGCAATACCATTGAAGATGTTTTAGAACCGTACCTTATACAACAAGGTTTTATTATGCGTACCCCCAGAGGGAGAATGGTAACTCGACATGCTTATATGCATTTTGGCTTAAATATCCCTAAAAAAATAGGGGAATCTACTACCTCAGATTTGTTTAATAAGTAAAATAGATTTATTAAAATTCATCTTTTATTCATTGTTTATTAGCTGAAATGGTTCTACAGTATGCAACCAGAAAATAGACAGGCTATTTTTAGTCAAACTTATCGTGTTTACTATGAGGACACCGATGCAGGTGGCGTTATTTACCATAGCAATTATCTAAAATTTATGGAG
>CALYQH010000258.1 GCA_945283395.1 uncultured Ventosimonas sp.
GCAGTATCTTGAGTAACCATACCTATTCGTGCTCGGAGACTATCTTGCATTACTTCTGCAATATTTTGGCCATCAATATAAATATTGCCACCTTGTAAGTCATATAATCGTAACAGTAAATTAACTAGTGTTGACTTGCCAGCTCCTGATGGCCCAACTAGACCAATTTTCTCACCTGAATTAATAATAAGATTTAAGTTTTGATATACTGGCCTAGCAGCATCGTAATAAAAATTGATATTGTCAAAATGAATACTTCCTACGGTGATTAGAAGAGGTTTAGCATCTACTTTATCTTGTACTTTACGAACTTGTGAGATTGTACGAATGCCATCTTGAACTATACCTATTTCCTCAAAAATACCCGTTACAACCCACATAATCCATTCGGACATATTATTAATACGTATTACTAATCCTGTAGCTAAAGTAACAGCTCCTACGGTAATAAGTGTGTTGCTCCATAGCCATAAGGCTAGGGCAGAAGTAGCTACTATCATAGCTCCATTAATGAGACAGAGCACTAATGTCATGGCCGTTATTAGTCGGGTAGAACGTTGTGCTGTGGTAGTTTGCTCCTGCATTGCTTGTTTAGCATAATCTTGTTCTAAAGCATTGTGAGCAAATAGCTTTAAAGTAGCCACATTTGTATAACCATCAACTATACACCCCATTAGTTTTGAACGTGCTCTAGCCGAAATGACTGAACGCTTTCTGGTTCGGGGAACGAAATAAATAAGAGTAATTGAGTAAACAACAATCCATATTAATAAAGGAATAGTTAGCCGCCAATTTGCTTCAAAAAAAAGAAACAGAGCACTACCAATATAAATAATAACGTGCCAGATGGCATTCACACAACTTAATAAAGAGCTTCGTAAGGCGTTACCTGTTTGGATGATTCGGTTAGCTAAAGTACCTGCAAAGTCATTATGAAAAAAATTTAAACTTTGTTTTAAGACATATTTATGCTGTTGCCAACGCACAAGTGTTACAAAATTAGAAGTAATGGTTTGTCGTTCTATTAAGTTATGCAATAGGCTTACTAAAGGACGTAAACATAAAATAACAATAGCCATCCATAGCAATTCATAACCATGATCACTAAAAAATAGTGAAGGTGATTTAGTTGCTTGTATATAGTCGACAATACGAGCCAAGAAGTTAAAGAAGGCTACTTCAATGATAGAAGCCAAAAAACCAATAATAAGTAAGCATAAGAAAATGAGTTTAACTTGTTTAAGATAATACCAATAAAAAGCTAAAATACCTTTAGGAGGCATAACATCAGGCGCATCTCTAAAAGGATCGATTAATTTTTCAAAACGCTCAAATAACATAAAACCTTCTTTATAACCAAAATTGGCAGATATATCTTATTAACTCAGCCATATCTTGTAGAAATAACTAAATTGTTTAAAGTTAACAATCTGTTATGTAATAATTATATCATCTGTTTTTTTCTTCCACAGCCCGTTTAAATTGATTGTGAATTTTACTATCATTACTATGTGTTAAAATAAGCACATTACGTAAACTTTGTACTATACGGCTAGTATAACCTATATCATTCATCAAAGAACTTGTTTGTAAGCCATTTAGTTGTTGTTGTCGGACGGCTGTAAATAATTTATTCCTGAAACTAATATCAAAACTTGCTGAATCAGTATTAAGTAAATCAAGTCTAGCAAACCAGAGCTCATCTGGTAAATCTAACTCGCCTAATTTATAAATCTCTCTTAGTTTACCTAATAAATATTTTCTCAATTCAATATAGAAGTTATCAGCTGTTATAGTAGGCTGATCTAGGTAGTTATTAAGATTTTTTTGTAAATGCTTAGCATCTTTCACCGCATCTATCAGTTGTAAAGCTACTATTTGGCAAGTTTGGAACATTTCTTGGTGTTCTGCATCATCAGCAGCAATCTCAATACGACCCATAAAAATCAGTAAATCACTATAAATACCTTTAATATAGCGTTTATAAAACGCGTCTGCGTCAGTTCCTAGTTTTTCTGGAGTACGATTTAGTAAATTTAAATCTACCTGATCAGCTAATAATTGGGATACTGGTAAATAAAGGGCATGGCAAATAACTTCGAGGCTTATGCGTTCTAGGTGTCCCAACTCTAAAATAACAGTATTAATAGCTGTTTCTACCGAAGATAATGCGTTATCATTCAAATAATGTGGTGCAATTGTGGTTTCTTCCAGAGCCGAGGCTAATGTTGAAAATGTATTACTTGAAACTTCTGGAATGTGTACTTTGGGTTCTTCAACATCTGGTAGCCATTTAGTTAATTTGATGGCTAGTTTATCTTGTAAAACCCAGAAAATTATAACGCCCGTACCATTAAAAATAGTATGGAATAAAGCTAATTGAATAGATGAGTTAAAATTTAATAACCAAGCTAAATATGCTACTATCCAAGTGAGAGGTACAAGCAATATAAAAGTAACTAGGGCAGTAGTTACATTAAAGATAACATGCACTAACGCCAAGCGCTGACCACTTTTATTGCCGCCAATAAAACCCATTAGGCCTGTAGTTATAGCACTGCCAACATTAGATCCAATAGCTATCGCAAAACTTTGTTCTTGCCCAATTTGTCCCAATCCTAATGCTGTTAAAGTTAACATAAGTGTGGCATGACTCGACTGTAATATCATAGTAATGACTAAGCCTATGCTTGTAAAAACTAAGGCACCTACAAGACCTGATACTTGATATTGAGCTAAGTCTAGACCAGCAGTGAAAATTGAGAAGCCTTCTTTAATTTGGTCAATCCCTAGAAAAATAAAAGCAATACCAATAAAAATACGCCCTATAGCTTTACTCTTATCATCATTAAAGGCGGCTAGTACCCCTAGCACTAAGAGTGGATAAGCAAATTTGCTTAAACTAATACTTTGCCCTACCAAAGCTAATAACCAAACACCACTTGTAGCACCTAGATTTGTACCTAAAATAATGGTTATACCGCCGGCTAGAGTAATAAGACCAGTACTAATAAATGCTATCATCAATAACGATGCTAAGGTTGTAGATTGCAATAACATAGTCGAGCCTATCCCAAATAATAATCCTTTGTAGGGAGTAACGGTACTTTTAGCCAATAATTGTTCTAATTTCCCCCCAGCTAGCTGTTTAAGTCCATCTTCCATGCATTGCATGCCAAATAAAAAGAATGCTAATCCAGCACACAACTCTACCCAGCTGTGACTAAAATAAAAAGAGCAAATTAAAGTAATATCTATAAATATAAATAATTTATTTTTTGTATCACTATGTTT
>CALYQH010000259.1 GCA_945283395.1 uncultured Ventosimonas sp.
CATTGTTCTAGCCATGTCACATAAACAGCATTATTAACATGGCCGAGCTGGTCTATATTTTTTGCTGTGACATTAATATGTGTAATAAAAGGATTAGCTATATCCCAGTTCATACTGTTAGTTAGGCAGAAAACTCGTGGATAACATCTATAGTACCCACTATATGGTCATTTAATTGTGCCAAATCTTCAGCAGGAATCCACCATTCTGTATGATGGATAGTACCTACTTGATGTATTTCATATTGCTCCATAAAACTTTTGGCAACCTGAAACTTAGTCACAAAACCTTTACCTGAATCTCTCACATTCCAATCTCAAGCAATTTCTATAGCATATTGCTCATTAGTTACAGGATAAAAAATAGGTTGCCATGAAAATCTCGCAGGCCAACGTCTAAAACCACTTGGCCCTGTTGGACGATATAAAGTAACTGTTTCCATAACATGCTAAATACGCAAATTAAAAGGCTGACTCATAGGCAATTTCCAAAAGGCTTGTTCAACTGCTTCATCAGAGAAATGACTATAAAGTTTTACTTGCATAGCATCATAACAACTTTGCAATTGCTGCAGTGTTAGTTGTGACATGCGTTGTAATGCTTCAGCTAGCAATTGTTCATCGCCTAACGGGAACAAAATTCCTACATCTTTTACTATTTCCTTACCTCCACCACAATCAGAACAAATAATGGGTATATCTGCTGCCATGGCTTCTAATAACACCATGCCAAACGGTTCATGATCCGAAGTTAAAGCAAATACGTCAAATGCCCTAAAATAACGCCGCGCCTGTTCAACATGCCCTAAAAATAACACTTGCTCAGCAATGGCTAATTCTCTGGCAAGATCTTTTAACTGATTAGCTAAACGTCCAGTTCCCATAATAGCTAATTGGCTATTTTTTGGTAGCGTTGGTTTAGCTATAGCAAAAGCTCTTAATAAAGTAGCTTGGTCTTTATCAGGATGTAAGCGTCCTACATTACCTATAATCCACGCCCCATCATCTAGATGAAGTTGCTGTCTTGCTTCAATTTTAGATAATAATTGCCCTCTTACTTGATCTACATCTATATGATTATATAAGGTCTCAATTTTATCCGCTGACCAGTTTAGCAATTTTTTTCTAATATCGTCTCTAACGGAATTAGACACTCCTAATAAAGATAGTCGCTTCTTTTGCCAATTAGCAAAAAAACGCCTTCCCCATCTTTCATAATCGCCAAATGCATGATGAACCCCAATAATAGGTAAAGAGGTAGCAAGACATGCAATCCAAATAGGCTTAAATCTATGCGCAATACAAAATTTAAAATCTCTAGAATGCGCAATAATACGTAAGTCTCTTATTGCTTTTAATTTTAAACCTCGAATATCAGTAGATTGATAGTCCATAAACAGAACCTCATCAGAGGCACAGCTTTTTGCTACATCTACATTAGGCCGCCCAGTTAAAAAAACTGTCGTCACCTTATAAGATGTATTACAAAATAGACTTGCATATTGACGTGCACAATCTAAAAATGGACCATCATAACCATGACAAAACTGTAATACCCTTGGTTCAACAGAACGAGCCATAAAAAAGACTCTCCCCTCAAAATGACTTTAGTAAAGTTTAACAGCCTAACGCCATCTTTTACAGGTATTTAATCACAATTTGCTTAGTTATCTGTTAATACTTTCCAAAGAGGTAAAGTGCCAGCTGCCTTTTCTATACAAGAAAGTCGCAACTCATGCTCTGCTAATTCATCTGTGGTGGCTTTAACAACTTTAGTTTTGGGGCGATCTGCTGGTAATCTATTAATGCTTATAACCTGGCCAGTTCCTAAAGAATGAGTAAGGCTGCTTGCAGCATCTAACCCTAACACAGTTTGACCTCCTGTCATATTTAAATAAACATCTGCTAATAATTCAGCATCTAGTAATGCTCCATGCAATTCACGCCCAGAATTATCTATATGATATCTTTTACATAGCGCATCTAAACTATTTCGTTGGCCCGGATGTTTTTCTCTCGCTAATTGAAGTGAATCTAAGACGCTGCAATAACTTTCAATATTTGCTCGGTCAGCTTGATCTAATAATTTAAACTCATTAGTAATAAAACCTATATCGAATGCAGCATTATGTATTATTAGCTGAGCGCCTTTAATAAATTCATAAAAGTCATTAGCTATATCTTTAAAACGTGGTTTATCAACTAAAAATTCATTAGTAATTCCATGAACTTTAATAGCTTCTTCATCAACCTCTCTATCTGGCTGTAAATACACATGAAAATGCCTATTAGTTAACTTCCTATTAACTATTTCTACACAACCAATTTCAATAATACGATGCCCTTCAATTACTGGCATGCCTGTAGTTTCAGTATCTAATACTACACTTCGCATAATCACTTTACTCAAATTTAAATAACTATTTTACCACTTCTGGAACACCCCGATTTGCCAACTGATCGGCTCGTTCATTACCTTCATTACCAGTATGACCTTTTACCCATTGCCAAGTGACTTTATGTTTCGCTATTTGCTCTGCTAATTGTTGCCAAAGATCAGCATTTTTGACTGGCTTTTGACTAGCCGTTTGCCAATTATTTTTTTTCCAATTAGTTAGCCATTCGGTAATCCCTTTTTTAACATATTGAGAGTCAGTAAATAAACAAACCTCACTGGGCTTTTTTAAAGCCATTAAACCATTAATAGCAGCTAATAACTCCATTCTATTATTAGTGGTTTCGAGTTCGCCTCCCCATAATTCTTTTTCAATGCCCTTATAAATTAGTAAGGCTCCCCAACCACCAGGCCCAGGATTGCGTTTACATGCGCCATCTGTATAAATTTTAACTAGCTTACTCATATGCCTCTATATCATTTCAACCTACTAATGGAACAGGAGCTAGATTAGTTAATACCAATTTATCCTCACCTATCAAGGGAGTGGGCTGCACCATCATTTTTCTAGCACTAAGTAAATAAAAACCATTGCCCCATAAACGATGCTGCTGGCCTATAGTTTCTAACAGGCTAAGCTTGTCTTTTTTATATCCTTTTGTTGGCAAGCAATAACCTCCTGTCCAATAGTGATCAATAGCAAAGCCTAATAATCTTAACCAGTCCTTCAACCTAGCTGATGATAGACTATGAGATCTTCTAAAAATCCCTAACCGACATCGTCTATAAAAGCCCCAACCACTAATAGGGTTTAAGCCAACTATAATAATATGCCCACCGGGTCTCACACATCGAGCAGATTCCCTTAATAAATCATGGGGTGAACAAGCAAAGTCTA
>CALYQH010000260.1 GCA_945283395.1 uncultured Ventosimonas sp.
ATTGCTTCAGTTTGAGGTAGAAGAAATTACATTAAGAGAAAGAGCACAATATGGACTTATTCTTCCCCCTGAACATTCTTATACATGGTGGGCTGTTAGATTTATTTTTCAACAGCATCAGTTAGCTTGTCCTATTAGATTAACTGTGTCTAGCAGTGAGGCAGCAAAGCGTTATGTTAAAGCTGGCTTGGGTGTTGCAATAGTAAGTGAGGCGTGTCAATTAGATGATCCTGATATTAAAGCTATCTCAATGGAACATTATTTTCCAAAGCGTCATTATGGCTTAATTCAACGTAGAGGAAAATTTTTATCTCCCCAAGCAGTTAAGTTTAAGAAGCTTGTATTAGAAGTCAGTAAGACATTATAAGAAAAATAGTTAAACAACTTTAAATACCTTAGAAATTTTTATAAGAGTATTAATTCTTATTTTATATATAGATTTAGCAAAGCTTATGATGTTGCCTTTAAAGAAACTTACTATTTGTGTTCAAGCGCTGACTTATTGGTTTTATGAGAGCGTCTAGTATATTTACTGATAAGAATACGTATTATAAAGAAAATACTAAAAACAAATACAGCAATGATTAAAATAGGTAGTAAATTAGTACCTATTTTATGTAATTGTTCCTCAAAAATTTTCCCTGCACTGTAGCCTATAGTAACAAAAATTGCCGACCATAAGGCTGAACCTACCGCATTACAGATAATAAAGCGAACACTATTAACGCCTGCAATTCCTATTGACATAGGGCCAATGGTACGTAACCCATAAAGGAAACGTAGCCCAATAATGGCGAGCATATCATGTTTATGTATTATGCGTTCTATTTTATCTATTCTATCTTGATACTTACTAAGATATTTTAAAATAGTAGGGCCATAATAGTGCCCTACTAAGAATAAAATAGAATCACATAACCATGCTCCAGCAAAAGCCATTAAATAAAGTTTAGGTAACTCTAACCCAGTATTGGCTGCCATACCGCCTAACACAGCAGCTGTTTCACCTTCAAGTATGCAGCCTAACAAGACTGCAATATACCCATAATGTTGAATAAAAGAGGAAATATCCACTAATTAGAAGCCTAATAAAATAATATTGAAGAAACAGATAAACAATCAACTATTATAACAAGGAAAGGTTGCGGCTAGTATCTTTCCTAGGTCTTATTTTAGCTAAATTTAGCCAATATAAGATAACCTCTACTATATAGCTTTGTTGTTGTTCTGAAAGAGGTTTACCTTTAGCTATCTGATGCCATTTAGCAAGACAGCTACGGCAGCATGTTGCAGTTGCATGCTGGGCAACAAATACCGGATGACCTTGCCAAGGTGTTTGCTTGCCGTCATTAATAGGGTAGGCAGGGGCTAGCCTAGTACTAATAAAATCTGCGGCATGTCTTGCAATTAACTCCTTACCTTTGGTTTGTAAATAAGAAAAATCCTTACTATTTAAGGCAATCTTTTTTCTAAAAGATGATTGATTTAAGCGTAGGAATAATTCCTCTAAAACTATTTGGTCTGTCATGTTATTTAGATGATTTCAGTTTGTTTAGTAATTGATAACTAGGATAGCCATCTGCAGCTAAACCTTGGCTTTGTTGAAAGCAACGGATAGCTTTCCGCGTATTGGCCCCTATTACTCCATCAGCATAACCTGCATTATAGTTATGAGCATTAAGTAGTGATTGTAATTGGATACGTTCCGTTCTGGACAGCGGTTTATCTTCAACCGGCCAATCGCCTTTAATAGTTGCATCTTGATGTTTAAAATGGTCCATTAATAGGCTAACGGCGAGGGCATAAGAGGTAGAGTTATTGTATTTCATAATGGCAAAAAAATTAGGATAAACGATAAAGGCAGGCCCTTTGGCTCCTGCTGGTAAAATAATAGCCGCCATTAATTCTTGCTCTGTTGTAGGAATTGCTTGGCCACTAGCTAGAGTTATTCCCATACTTTGCCAGGTAAGCACCGTTTTTTGGGTGCCTATATCGGTTAAAGCATAATTGAAATTGTTAGGTAGTTTTATCTCATGCCCCCAAGTTTGTCTATATTGCCATTTGGATTGGGCTAGATAATTAGCAGTAGAAGCAAGTGCATCAGGTATAGATGTCCAAATATTTCTATGGCCATCTTGATCAAAATCAACTGCCATAGCTAAGTAAGTAGTAGGTATGAATTGTGTCTGCCCCATGGCTCCAGCCCAAGATCCTAGCATATCAGGAGGTGTTACGTCTCCATTTTGAAGGATTTGTAAAGCCGCTATTAGTTGTTCTTTAGCAAAACTTGCGCGTCTTCCCTCATAAGCTAGAGTAGCTAAGGAACAAATAACTTGTTTTTTACCTGTGAAAGCACCAAAACCACTCTCCATCCCCCAGATAGCCATAATCACTTGTTGATCAACTTGATATTGTTGTTCTATAGCTGCAAGGGTATCCTGATATTCAGCTATTTTCTTTTCACCATTCTTAATTCTTAAATCAGAAACTGCACTTTTTAAATATTCCCATATTGGGCGGGTGAATTCAGGTTGACTATAGTCAGCGTTAACCACTTCTGGATCGGGTTTAACTCCCTTAAAAGCTTGATCAAATACGTTAGCTTTTATGCCTTGTGCTAATGCATAAGCTTTAAATTCATTTCGCCAAACAGTAAAGCTTTGCGCTGGAGGTATAAATTGATAAGACGGTTCTGTGGCAGCTTTTTGAGGAACACTATTGATATTTTTATGAGCATTATTTTTTATTTCTGTTGTTTTATCAATTGTAGGGCTAGAAATTAATTCTGTGGGCTTGTTAGTGCTGCAACCTATTAGAATTGATAAAATAAGGGCAGGATAAGCAATACGAAACAACATGTTAACCTCAAGGGCTTGTGGTAGGCATTAGAAAACTCTATTTTACTAGGATAATAGCAGAACGTCTCTAAACAATAGGTAAATGGAATTAATTCTATTAATAGATTAGTAATAAGACACGATGTGTTTAGAGGGATTAAACTAATTAAACAAATTTGACAATAACTAAGATGAAAGGATAAAGAAGTTAAGCAGCAAATGCCTCATCCAAAGATATTCGATGTGAGGCTTTGCGATTATAACTACCTTTGCCTTTAGCAGGTTTTTGTAAGCGACTACGAAATTTAGTTTGCATCACTAAGCTTTTAGCATAGCTTGGTTCTCTACGCGTTTTTTTATACATAATAAAATCCTATTATTTGTTTAATGAGTCTGATTATAATGTCCAATATACCATTAAAAAACAAGCACCACAGTTA
>CALYQH010000261.1 GCA_945283395.1 uncultured Ventosimonas sp.
TTAAAGCGAATTGACCTTCCCTACCATTCATATTATCAAACATAGAATTAGGCGCTATTTGTCCTTGAGCATTTAGTTTTAAATCAGAAAAAAACAAATTTTGCTCAGGAATACCCTGCAATGGATCATGAGGATCTCTAATAATAAAAGCCCCCTCAAGCCCCTTAGCCATTTGCTCGGCCACAAAATTATGGGTATGAGGATGAAACCAATGAGAACCTACCATATCTTCTGTTATTTTGAATTGGTATAGATGAGATTGGCCTTGTTTGATAGGATCTTGCGGATTACCATCTTGACTAGCAGGTACATTCAAACCATGCCAATGAATAGTAGTTTCTTGGGGTAATTTATTTACGACATTAACCACAAACTCATCCCCTACCTTGAGCTCTATTAAGGGTAGTAAAGTACTATTATATAACCATAAATTGATTGCAGGCTGTTTATCAATGAGCGGAATTGCGGCCTCTTCCACCAAGAGAGTAGTAGTAAACAAGTTAACTTCTGTGGAGGCATTTTTAATTAAAGGTAAAGGCATTAGCGGCTTTCCTTTTGGTAAAGTAATATAACTAGGTAAATCAAGATTATTAACTTTAACTAAAGATGGTAGTGGGGCTTGCGCAGAGCTGTCCATACCAGCATGAGGTTCATCATGTTTCATAGAATTATTAGCTAAAGCTAAAGTGGCGTTAACACTTATAGTTAATAAACTACATATAAAAAAGACTTTACGATAAACAGCCATATCCTATCCACTTATCAAATCATAAAGTACCATTAAACAATTAGCCTTTAATAACTGTAAATTAGCCTTTATGATGATAAGAATTTAACCTTTTATATATCAAATTATTATGTATATATAAAAAAATAGCACTTTTAAGAATAAGGATAAACTGTTATCTTGTTTGCCAATCAAATATACCCTAACCCTATCGAGCCGTTAAGGTACGAACTAGATTAACTATAACCTCTTGACCTGTGATTAAAAATTAAATGTATATTTATGATAAATATGATCAACAGATTGTAGACGAGCGAGTTGCACAGTTTAGAGATCAAACTAACCGTTATTTAGCAGGCGATCTCTCTGAAGATGAATATCGCCCTTTACGTTTACAAAATGGTGTATATATCCAACGTTATGCACCTATGTTAAGAATAGCAGTACCTTATGGATTAATATCCTCATCTCAGCTTCGTAAATTAGCTCATATAGCTCGTCAATATGATAAAGGATATGCCCATATTTCTACTCGCCAAAATTTTCAATTTAATTGGCCAGAATTAGAAGATATTCCTGATATTTTAGCTGAACTTGCCACGGTACAAATGCATGCCATCCAAACTAGTGGTAATTGCATTCGTAATACTACTACTGACCAATTTGCAGGAGTAGCCAAAGACGAGCTAATAGACCCTCGTCCTTGGTGCGAAATTATTCGGCAATGGTCTACCTTACACCCAGAATTTCATCATTTACCTCGTAAGTTTAAAATTGCAGTGAATGGAGCCAAACAAGACAGAGCAGTCATAGAAGTACATGATATAGGATTAGAGGCTACCCATAATAAAGAAGGAATATTAGGTTTTAGAGTCTTCGTTGGCGGCGGACTTGGTAGGACACCTATGATAGGGTCGCTTATTAACGAATTTTTACCTTGGCAACATTTACTTACTTATCTTGAAGCTATCTTACGTGTTTATAACAGATACGGAAGACGAGATAATAAATATAAAGCTCGTATCAAAATCTTAGTTAAAGCGCTAACGCCTGAAGTGTTTGCTGAAAAAGTAGCAACTGAATGGGCTTTTACTAAAGATGGCCCTATGACTTTAACCAATCAAGAAGTCACCCGCATCAGTAACTATTTTATTGCTCCAGCCTACAAAGATGCAGAAGACTTAGACTTCAGCCAATTAGATGAACAATACCCTGGGTTTGCTCGTTGGCGAAAACAAAATACGCGTGCTCATAAAAGAGCTGGTTATATTGCTGTGACTTTATCCTTAAAAACTACTGCTAATCCGCCAGGTGATATCACCGACAAACAATTAGAAGCTGTAGCTGATCTTGCAGATAATTACAGCTTTGGAGAGGCGCGCACTACTCATGCACAAAATCTTGTACTAGCTGATGTGGAACAGGCCAACTTATTGAAATTATGGAAATTACTTAGAGAACAAGGTTTTGCCACCCCTAATATAGGTTTATTGAGTAATATCATTTGTTGTCCTGGTGGTGACTTCTGTTCATTAGCTAATGCTAAATCTATACCTATTGCCGAGGCTATTCAAAGACGTTTTGAAGATCTTGATTATCTTTTTGATATAGGTGAACTTGATCTTAATATTTCTGGCTGTATGAACGCTTGTTCTCACCATCATATTGGCAATATAGGAATTTTAGGGGTTGACAAAAAAGGCCAAGAGTTTTACCAAGTTTCATTAGGAGGGGAAATTGGTTTAAATACCCAACTAGGCCAAGTACTAGGCCCTTCTTTTGCTCAACAGGAGATACCTGAGGTCATAGAACAAATTATTAAAGTTTATTTAGAACAACGTTACAGCGATGAGCTCTTTATCACTACTTATCAACGTATAGGTATGGAACCTTTCAAGGAGCGCATATATGCAAAGAATAATTAAAGACGGGCAAATTATAAATGACAATTGGCATTTATTAGAAGCACTTACTACTATAGATCAAATACCTAATACCGGTGATGTGATAGTATCTTTAGCCACATGGTTAGAACACAAAAGTTTATTAATAAATAGAGAAGGTAATACAGCCGTTTGGTTAGCAGTAGAGGAAGAAATAGAGGAGTTAGTTAATGATTTAGCAGAACTACCGCTTATTGCCTTAGATTTTCCTACCTTTACTAATGGAAGACATTACTCAAGCGCACGTATTTTGCGTGATAGATATCACTACCAAGGTGAAATAAGAGCTATTGGGGATGTGTTAAAAGACCAACTATTCGCCATGCAACGTTGTGGCTTTAATGTTTTTGTAGTTAGAGCTGATAAGGACATAGAAGTTGCCTTATCAGGCTTACTAGATTTTTCTGAAGCATATCAAGGCGCAAGTGATAATCCGTTACCTTTATTCAGGAGAAGATAAACTCTGTATAGCTATTTCTTAGCTTAGGCTGACAAATAGCTTTTTTATTGATGACTAATAAGTGTAAAAGTAAGTTATTCTAAACATCTTCTAACTAGCAAAATTAATAGTAACCAACTAGTTCCGCTCTAAATTTTAGATA
>CALYQH010000262.1 GCA_945283395.1 uncultured Ventosimonas sp.
AGAACTTAATATACAAATTTTCATTATGGATCACCAGTTGGTTAATTGATTCATTTTGTATACTATAGACTTAGAAATAAATATGATCTCTTAGACCATTGTCATATTTAGCTAACAAGAACTGCATTTAAAGCAAGTTTTGTTGTCTACTTAGTTATAATTAATTTTTTGATACTGAGTGGGTTTATTTGAAAATTAATAATAGCTAGTTAGCTTGAAATGTTAATGGCTAGTACCCATTGTATAGTAAAATTTGAGGGTTGTTATATTTATGCAATTTATTGACTATTATAAGGTTTTGGGCGTTGAGCCAACGGCTGACGAGAAAACCATTAAAACAGCTTATAGGAAATTGGCGCGGCAGTATCACCCTGATGTAAATAAAGAAGCTGGAGCAGAAGATAAGTTTAAAGAAATAGCTGAGGCTTATGATGTTTTAAAAAACCCAGAAAAGCGTGCCGAATTTGATCAGTTACGCCAATATGCTAATCAAGGGGGTAATTTTGAGGTGCCTCCAAATTGGCAATCACAGACTAATAATGGTAATTTTCATTTTGAAACGAGCGGTGATGCAGGAGATTTTTCTGATTTTTTTGAATCTGTATTTGGTGCGCGCAGATCTAGTGGTGGACGCTCAGGTGGCTTCTCTGTTAAAAGACCAGGTCGTGATATAGAATTAGAACTTCTAGTTTTTCTAGAAGAAGTTATTTCTGCTGAATCTAAAACAATCAGTTATAAAGTACCTAACTATGATGCTAATGGTCATAGAGTAGAGGATATTACTAAAACTCTTAATATTAAGATTCCTAAAGGGGTTGTTTCAGGTGAGCGGATTAGATTAAAAGGACAGGGTGCCCCTGGTATAGGGGGAGGCGCAAATGGTGATTTATATTTGATTATTAAATTTGCCCCTCATCCTCATTTTGATGTGCAGGCTCATGATTTGACACTATCTTTACCGGTAGCTCCATGGGAGGCTGCATTAGGAGCAAAAATTGCTATTCCTACTTTAACAGGACAAATTAATGTAAATATTCCTGAAAATAGTCAAGCCGGTCAGAAATTTAGGATTAAGGGCAAAGGATTACCTACTAAACAAGCCGGTGTGTCAGGTGATCTTTATGTAATGTTAAAAGTAGTCATGCCGCCTACTTTAACTAGCGAAGCCAAAGCATTATGGCAACGGTTGGCTGACAAAAACTCTTTTAACCCACGTGCTAATGGGGGTAAATAATAATGGTGACTTTGATTCTTTATAGTGCTCAGGATTTATGTCAAGCTATGCATATTTCAGAACACTGTCTAGTAGAGATTGTGGAAAACGGTATTGTAGAACCAACTGGGCAATCATTAGTAGACTGGTCATTTGATACTGAGGCTTTTGCACTTGTAAGAAGAGCCATTCGATTACAGCGCGATTTAGAACTAGATTGGGCTGCTACTGCGTTAGCGCTAAATTTATTAAGTGAAGTAGATAAATTAAGAATTGAAAATGATTATTTAAAACAGCGCTTGGGTCGTTTAGAGGTAACAAAAGTGAAGTTATTATAATTTTCTTTGTTTCAATGAGTTATGCTCATTGAAACAAAAAAATTTATGGTGTTTTTCCGTTCTTTACCTTTTTAGGGTAAACTAACTATCTATATTTATGCTTTTAAGCGATGAGTTTTATTTACTATGTCTAATACTCACGCCACTTTATTAGTAATAGATGATGACAGCGTTGTACGGGCTAGTATCGCTGCTTATCTTGAAGATAGTGGTTATACAGTTCTACAAGCAATTGATGGAGTTGAGGGACTGGCTGTTTTTGAAAAAGAGCAGCCTGATCTAGTCATTTGTGATTTGCGTATGCCTAAATTAGGAGGCATTGAGCTAATAAGAAAAATAGTTGAAATATCCTCACAAACTCCTGTTATTGTTGTTTCTGGGGCAGGGGTAATGAATGATGCGGTAGAGGCATTAAGGCTTGGGGCCGCTGACTATTTAATTAAGCCTATCGAAGATTTAGCAGTACTTGAACATTCTATTGAACGTAGTTTAGAGCGAGTCAAACTAGCTAAAGAAAATCTTCAATATCAATTGCAATTGCAAGAAAGTCTTAATTTATTACAAGAAGATCAAGATGCAGGGCATAGGGCACAAATGAATATGTTGCCTGAAACGCCTTGGGATACTGGTGGTTTACATTTTTCTCATAAAATTATTCCTTCACTTTATTTGTCAGGTGATTTTATTGACTATTTTCGTATTGATGATGATAAAGTATTTTTTTATTTAGCTGATGTTTCTGGACATGGTGCTTCATCAGCATTTGCTACTATTTTGTTAAAATTTATAACAAGCCGTTGGCTGTATAAATTGCATCGTAAGGGTATAGCCAATGAGTTAAAACCTTCTATTTTATTATCCCATATTAATAAAGGGTTGATTAATAGTAAAATTGGCAAGCACGTCACTATGGTGTTAGGTATTATAGATGAAGCAACTAATACTTTAACCTATACTATAGGGGGGCATTTGCCCTTGCCTGTGCTTTGTAGTGAAGGAAAAGGAAGTTATTTAGAGGGCTCTGGCAAAGTGGTAGGTTTGTTTGAAGACGCTATTTTTGAAGATATCAAGATAGTGTTACCTATGAATTATACATTAACACTTTTGTCAGATGGAGTTTTAGAATTATTACCTGGAAATGATCTTAAGGAAAAAGAAACACTGTTGCCAAATTTGATAGCTGCACATAATGACTCATTAGAGTCTTTACTTAAAGCATTAAAGTTGACAGATTTGGAAACATCACCAGATGATATATCGTTATTATTTATACGCGGAAGCGCTTTATGAGTATTGAACACGCTACAGGGAAGATCCAATATAGTGAACAAGGTGAAGTTTTTATATTAAAGTTAACGGGGGAAGTTCGCCTAACCTTGTGTGCGGCTCTGGATACTGCTATAAGTAAGTTATTTGAAAATAACATGTTTAAGCAAGTTATTTTAGATTTAACTGAGGCGGTGAGTTTAGATAGTACAACTTTAGGATTATTAGCTAAGTTATCCATTTTAGTTAAAGAATCTACTAACACTATTCCAGTATTGCAAACAGCTAATCCAGATATCATACGTTTATTAAATTCTATGGGGATTTTAGACGCGTTTGAGTTGATAAATAGTTCAGAAAGTAAGGAGTATGATTTTAAAGAGCTGATGATTTCTCCATATTCAGAAGATTTCGTGAAAGAAAAAGTGCTAGAAGCTCATAAAATATTAAT
>CALYQH010000263.1 GCA_945283395.1 uncultured Ventosimonas sp.
GGGAATCGAACCCACGACAACAGGAATCACAATCCTGTGCTCTACCAATTGAGCTACGCCCACCATTACTATATCTCGCCTAAACTGCTCGAGCATAATGGCGCGCCCGGCAGGATTCGAACCTGCGACCACCCGCTTAGAAGGCGGGTGCTCTATCCAACTGAGCTACGGGCGCTCTATTTATAGAGCATGAGGCTAAGAAAATAAATACCTTAAAACCCTTTGCCCCTTAACTAAGCTATGTTCGTTAAGCGGGGCGCATATTAACTAGAATAACGAACTAAGTCAACTTTTTTTTAATAATTTGCTACTTTTATTTATTTTCTATGTAAATTGAAAAAATCTTTTTATCTCTTATAACTATTATCCTAACATACTTTATTTTAATAAAACCTAATCAAGCAATAAATATATCGCTAAAGTAATAAAATCCTATATTAACATTAATATTAGGCGATAGCATTTAATGGTTCTTTTGTCTAAAACCAATTCTCTTTTTCAGTAAAATGATAAATGAAATTTTTTCTCTAGATTCAATTTCTCTTGCTAATTAACATGACAATAACCATACATTTTCTCAAAAAAATACAATATAATTATCTAGATAGCATTAAATATACGTTCCTAGTTATACTATTGCTATTAACTATTCAGTTATTTAAGCTATCTTTACGTTATTAGTTCTAATTTAATATGAAAGTCACAAAATACAAAGTTAATACCTTTATTGCATTATGGCGTACTACTAAACTTTTTATCCATTTTAGTTATGGAGCCATTAAAGTTTTTTTATTTGTTAAACATTATGATGATGCAAAAAAAGCCATTATTTTACAAGATTGGTCTAAAAAGTTATTAAACATACTGGATATAGGACTTATTATAAAAGGCCAAATGCCTGCTAAATTAGATAATACACTAATTGTTTCTAACCATATTTCTTGGTTGGATATTTTAATTATTTTTACTGTAATTAGACCTAAATTTGTAGCTAAAAAAGAAATTGCTGAATGGTTTATTATTGGTCAGCTAACCAAAGCTGGAGATACTATTTTTATTGATAGAAACAATAAAAAAGATATTATGCAAGTCAACCGACAATTATCTTCAGAGTTATCTAGTGGCAATTGTATTGCCGTTTTTCCTGAAGGAACTACCTCAAAGGGAGAGTCATTATTACCTTTTAAGGCTTCATTATTTGAGCCTATTTATCAATCTAAAGGCAAAATCCTACCCATAACTATTCAGTATAAAGACTGTGATGGAAAAATTACTAGCCGCCCTTCTTTTGCTGGGGAAGTAAGCTTATTAACAAGCATTTGGCGCGTTCTAAGTTGTTATCAACTAACGGTGACAATTACTTTTCATGAATTATTAATGAGTCGGCATTATCCTAACCGTAACGCATTAGCATTGGCAGCACAAGAAGTGATACGAAGTGATTGGGATTAACCTCTTCAGGTCTTTATTTAAAAGGCTGTTAGATCTAGTTGCTATTAACAACTCTCTTTAACTTAACATAATATAGTTGAATATTATTTTATGTTGAAGTGGTGTAAGCAATAACCGCTACATGATAAAGCAAGTTGATATATCTGCTAGTCCATCAGTTTTTTAGTGACCCTTCTCAATATCTTTTAAGATTCGATAATTATATTTTTAGTCATCCCATAGGAAAGTAATCTAAAATAGTTTTATGTTAGCTTAATGAACAAAACCCGTGCTACTCTCTCTGAGGATTAATTTACTATTGATATTTAGATAATCACTATCCCCTAGTTAAGTTTCTGCTATAATTTAACATTTAGCTATAGCTCTTGGAAGTTTTCTCATGCAACCTATGGTAACCATTGCTCTACGTGCTGCACGTGCAGCCGGCGAGTATATTTATAAAGCAACTGAACGCTTAGACAACCTTAAGATTCAGGAAAAGGAAGCAAAAGACTATGTTTCTGAAATAGATAAAACAGCCGAGGAAATTATTGTTTCTCATTTAACTAAGGCTTACCCTGATCACGGTTTTTTAGGTGAAGAAAATGGCCTTCAGAAAGGTAAAGAAGCAGGTGCTGATTATCTATGGATTATAGATCCATTAGATGGAACTACTAATTTTTTACGAGGAGTCCCTCATTACGCAGTAAGCATAGCCTGCCAATATAAAGGTCGAATTGAGCATGCTGTTATTTATGACCCTATTCGTCAAGAGGAATTTACTGCTAGCCGCGGTAGAGGAGCAGCTTTAAATGGTCGTCGCATTAGAGTCAGTAATCGTAAAGGCTTAGAAGGAGCCTTATTAGGTACAGGAATACCCTTTAAAGACGGTCAACTTAACAGCTTAGACAATTACCTTAACATGCTACGTGACTTAATAGGCCCTACTGCAGGGATTCGTCGTGCTGGTGCTGCTAGTTTAGATTTAGCCTATGTAGCAGCTGGTCGCTATGATGCTTTTTGGGAGTTTGGCTTGTCTCCATGGGATATCGCTGCTGGTATATTGCTTATCCAAGAAGCGGGAGGATTAATAAGCGATTTTATAGGTGGTCATGATTTTCTAGATAAAGGCCAAATAGTTGCCGGCAATCCAAAATGCTTTAAAGCTATATTACAAACAATCCAGCCCCATCTTACCTCGGAAATGAAACGTTAATAATATAAATCCACCTTTTTTAAAGAGGTGGATATTTTATATTTTCATTCAGAAACAACAAAACAGTGATACTCCTACTAGGTGAAAATAGTCTTATAAAATATTTGATTTATTATGACGTGATCTCTTAGTTTGTTTATAACACTCTTATCTAATTACCTATATTCTGATAATAGAAACAATCGTGAGCATATCACTAATAGAAAAAACTAACACTTTTAGCGAAACAAAAGCAAATTTTAATGGCTATTTATATGATATTACTATAACTTATTTTGAAACCTTTTCATAAAGATCACCTATAGGCCTACAAGAAACTACCTTCAAAACAAGGTTCTCTTTGCCCTAAAGTATAATTTTTATATCAATTTTTTTTATTTTAAAGAAGTATAATAGTCTGCTTAAATTATAGCAAAGGAGATCTTTATGAAAATATTGTTACTTAATGGTGCACAATCGTTTGGTCATGCAGGAGGCAAACTTAATAACACTTTACACCAAATCGCCTTTAAACAATTGGTAGAGTTAGGGCATCAGATACGAGAAACTCATATAGAAACAGG
>CALYQH010000264.1 GCA_945283395.1 uncultured Ventosimonas sp.
CCATTGGGAGAAAAAGAAGGGCCAAGTTGTGGCTTATGAACAAGTAACTCTTTATGGTTTGATTATTGTAGGACGTAGAGCTGTACATTATGGTCCTCACGATCCACAAATAGCCCGTGAGCTGTTTATTAGAGAAGGGCTAGTACAGGGTGAAATCTTATCTAAAGCAAGCTGTTTAAAGGCTAATAGAGAGTTACTAGCAAAGCTGAACGAATTAGAGGCAAAGGCAAGAAAGCGCGATATCATTGCTGATGAAGAAACTATTTATCAATATTATGATAAATATATTCCAGCAGATATTTATCAAGCAGCTAGTTTTGATAAATGGTATCAAAGAGCAAGTAAACACAAGCCACAGTTACTGTTTATGACAGAAGCAGATGCCCTTGCTCGGCAGGCTGATGAAGTCACTACCAAGGCATTTCCTGATCATTTATCGTTAAAAGATATAGCTTTACCTCTTAGCTATGTGTTTGACCCTGCCGACCCTCAAGATGGGGTAACGGTTCGCATCCCTGCGCCTTTATTACCACAATTGCCTAAAGAGCGACTTGCTTGGCTAGTGGCAGGGCTATTGGAGGAGCGTTGTATTGCTTTAGTGCGGAATCTGCCAAAAGCTATTCGTAGGAATTTTGTACCCGTGCCAGATTTTGTTAGAGCTGCCTTAACGAATCTAGTCTTTGCGCAAGGTAATTTATATCAAGCACTAACAGAACAACTATTAAGAATGACTGGGGTAAGGGTGGCTGAAGAAGCATGGCAAGAGGCCGAAGCTAATATACCTAATCATTTGCGTATGAATATAGAGGTATTAAGTGCAGAAGGTAAGTTATTGGGGGCAAGTAGAAATATAGATCAACTTATAAGTGAGTTTAACAAAGAAAGCCAAGTGGCTTTAGCTATTCCTAGGCAAAAATCAGCTCCTCAAACTATAGAAGCTAATAACTTTAATAAACTACAAACAACTAAACAGCATAAAGTAGCAGGACTTACCATGACCGTTTATCCCGCATTAACAGAGCAAAACGGGATAATCAAAGAGGAGCAATTTGCCACCCAAGCAGAGGCCGATTATCAGCATAGAAGAGCCTTGCAACGATTAGTCATGCAACAACAAGCTGAATTAGCTAAATTTATCAGAAATAAATTACCTGAGCAAACGGAACTAGGGTTATATTATAAAGAGATAGGTAGGGTAGAGGCGCTAATAGAAGATATTTTGTTAGCTAGCATAGACCAAACTATTTTACAAAATATTCAGCCTTTGCCAAGAGATGCACAAGCTTTACTAACGCTAGCCGAGACTTATAAAGGTACTTGGTTTGATAATGCTAGCAAGCTAGCGCAATTAGTGTTAGCTATTTTAAAATTACGACATGCTATTCAAAAGCGGTTAAAGGGTAAAATAGATTTATCGCTAGCCGTGTCTTTAGCTGATATTAAACAGCAATTAGCTCATCTAATTTACCCGCATTTTGTTAGGGATACGCCGCTAGAATGGATTAAGGAATATCCACGTTATTTAAAAGCGATTGAACAACGTTTAGATAAATTAACCAATCAAGTAGCTAAGGATAGAGTTTGCTGTGCTGAACTAGCAGAGTACTGGCAACAATATCAAACCTGCTTAGCTAAACATTTGGCAGAGGGTAAAAGGGATACTCATTTGCAACACTATCGCTGGATGTTGGAAGAATATCGTGTATCACTTTTCGCACAGCAACTAGGTACTAAAATGCCAGTATCTGATAAAAGACTGGCTAAACAATGGCAACAGGTTACTAGTTAACCATGGCTAACTTGCCAAAAGTTATTTGGTCTACTGGATTATCAGGGGTGGGCAAAATTACTTTAGCTTATGTTTAAGCTAAAGAGTTTATGGCTAAAGGGGGCTAATGCTTATGTAGAAGGTAACAAACATTATCTATATAGCAAAGTGCAACCAGCCATATTAACTAATATTGACCCTTATTTTGCAATTCATACTAGTTATAGGTCTCGATGCTTAGCTTATTCTGCTGAAGAAAATGTAATTAGTGTTGATCATCAGGGTATTATTAGGCGCTGTCATGTTATTAAAAAACCATTAGGTAATATTTATAGAGCTATTTGGTAACAAGCTTTACAAGCTAGCCATTGACCAAATAATTATTGTGACTATTTCATAGACTATAGCCATCTGAAACTTTAAAAAGAGCAAAGATCTTTGGTGAGAAATTTTAGAAAGAATAGCACTTACTTTTTAAATAAGTGCTAAGACATACATTACAGGGTAATTTCTATATTATCTATTAAACGTGGCCTACCTAATTTTGCGGCTGCTAAAATAACTAAGTTCTTATCCTTAGTTTGCGCAGGTTGCAAGTCAATAGCATTACGTACCTCTATATATTCAACTTGCCAGCCTTGCGCGTTTAATTGTTGCTTCGCCTCATTAGTTAATCCTAAATAATCTTTGTTACCAGCAGTAATGGCCTGTTTAAGATCGGTAAGTTTCTTATAAAGCTCAGGCGCTTGTAACCTTTCTGCCGCTGTTAAATAACCATTCCGGCTAGAAAGTGCAAGACCGTCTTTAGCACGTGCTGTATTAACAGCCACTATTTGTACTGGTATGTTAAAATTAGTAACCATCTCTTTAATGATAAATAGTTGTTGGTAATCTTTTTTACCAAAGCAAGCTATATTAGGTTGAACAATATTAAATAACTTATTAACCACTGTTGCAGCACCTTTAAAGTGACCACTGCGAGAAGCTCCACACAGCTCATGCTGAATAGTTGATGGCTCAACAAAGACAGACTGGGGAGAAGGGTACAACTCATTTATTTCAGGTGCAAATACTACCGATACATCAGATTCTACCAATTTTTCCATATCCGCATCTAAGGTTCTTGGATAAGATTCAAAGTCTTCACCAGTTCCAAATTGGATAGGGTTTACAAAAATACTTACGACGACTTGGTCGACTAACTTTTTAGCTTCTTTAACTAGGGCTAAGTGGCCATCATGAAGATTGCCCATAGTAGGAACAAAAGCTATAAAACCTTTATCTTTACGCCAAGTGCGTAACTCTTTAATAGTGTGAAGCAGTTGCATCGCAAGCCTTTATACATCGATCAAAAACTCATTCCTCTTATTTAGAGGTAACGAAAGGCATTTATTCTACTCTTATCTAACCAAGAGATATAGATTTTTATGAATTTCTACAT
>CALYQH010000265.1 GCA_945283395.1 uncultured Ventosimonas sp.
ACATGAACATAACCTCTTTATGTTTTGATTTAAGATCTGATTACTCTTATCAAAATGGGTTATGTTCACTTTTTCAAGTAATCTGTCTCATCTGGTCTGGGCTTATACATCTAATGCATCTTTTTTTTGTGTATTACTTAAATGGCCAGCCTGCCACGCTACGTCAAGTTGTTGAATAAACAGCTTTGACCAAGAGAGCCTAATATGTTGTCCGCTTGGTTTAACAATATTACCTTGCGCAGAGACTTGTTTTATTGTTACGTTAGTAAGATTAATGCCTTGCCAATTAAGGTACAAACCTTGCCAATTAATTTCAAGCCCTAATTCCCTTTTTAAATTTTGCCAGCGACTCCATCCATAAACAACTATTAGAATTAATAGTAGTAGAGTAAGGATTAGTATTTGATACTTTTTTTTAAAAGCAAACATAATTATATTGTGAGTTAGCTAGAATCTTATCATCTTATCAAAAAAAGCAACAATGATTAAAGAAGAGATATTTTGCTATTAATTTATTATAAGTAGGTTATTTTCTATTATTGCTAGCTAATACTGTTAGTGCTAGTCTGGCGAATTTAGCTATAGATGGTAGTAAAATTAATATTGCTTCAACGTTAAATGTAAATTTTGATTAGTATTATTAAAATTTTAGATGAACATCGCCGAGCAGAGTTTTAATTTATCTTGTAGCTAAGATGGTTGATATCAGTTATTTATATCTTGTATAACAGATTATATAATTAATTGTGTGCTGTAATTCCTGCAAATTCAGTCTAGTAGATTAGCGGATTTGAAGAAGTTAGATAATACATCATCAAAAATAGCATTATTTATTATCAACAAAATCTTATAATAGTTTACTATTAAATTGTGGAATAGGTTATGAGTAATTTTAATTTCGATAAATTAAAAAAAACTGAGCATATGCTGCAATGGCTAGCTGCTAAGCCATATAGATTTATTCTTGAGACTGTCACTAAGATGCTTAAACAACAAGTAGCTGCAACTATTGTTCAATCCTTTACAGTTACTTCTGAACCTGAATGGTTAACGAGTTTTTTAGCTATTGAGGGAGGTCATAAAAATAAGATAGTTAGTAGAGCAGGGTGTGCCTTTGAGTGCGCTATGTATGTTCAGGTGGCTGATAAATTACATTGTTTGACGGGAGTTTATAGCTGTGTAGTGGTACATCTAGATAATCCGAAGCTAGCACGGCAAAAAACATGGTTAGATTTAGATAAGGGTTTAACATTATTAGGTGCACAAGGTGAATTAAAGGAACGCCTCTATTTTGATTAGCTAGCTGTTACTTCTTAGCGTAAAGCGTGGAAAGAGTTTAGTTAAATAATCCCATAGTTCTTGGCTGTTAAGTGGACTAATATTATGAGAAAGGGTAGTGTCTAATATTTGTTTAGAGCGAGCGAGCTGTACTACAAAGTGACGTACTCCTTTAGCAGCTAATTTTTGTGCCAATAAGCGTAGTTGTTGTGGATTAAATAAATGCCAATGTACTGTAGTGCGCACCTCATAGTCAGCTTTGCTGGCTAATAGATAATCAAGACTTAACCAGTTAGCCTGTCCGCTGCCTTTTGTGCAAGTAGTTGCTACATGATTTTCTGGTAGTGCTTTAATATCAAAACCTACCCAATCAACCCAAGCTAGGGTTTGTTTAAATAAGCTAGGTTTGATTCCTGCGCTATGTAAGCCTATCAGAAAGCCCATAGCTTTCACTTCTTGAATGGCATTTACCAAGTTTCTTTGCAAAGTTGGTTCCCCACCACTAAACACAACTGCATCTAATAAGCCACGGCGTTTTTTAAGAAAAGCTAGGATATCTTGCCATGCTATTGGTTGAGCTGCCCTAGGTGCAATGAGTTGTGGATTATGGCAATAGCGACATCGCCATGCACAACCTTGGCAAAAAATAACACAGGATAAATGGTCTGGATAGTCTAAAGTGGTTAAAGGTACAAAACCACCTATCTGTAAAGAAGGGCGTAACTCACTGTGAGAGCATGAGGTGACCATGATAGGAGAAGTTATGGTATTCATGTAATGGCCAGTGAATTACGGAGCTTTGTTAAATGTGATGACAGCTTTGTTGTGCTGCACACTCAGTAAAGTGTTGGCGCTCTTTATGCTCTGATTGCTTGCCAGGATTAAAAGCACTAACTGGACGATGATATCCCATCACCCTAGTCCATACTTCACATTTTTGTCTTTGTTGATTTGGTATTTGTTCTCTTGTCATAAAAAACTCCATTAATTGATACTAAAATTTAGCACTGGCAACTTTTAGCTGTTGCTTGCAGTTGCTGCCGTTGTAAAAATTCCTCATCACACTTAGGACAATATTCATGTTCTCCCGCTAAATAGCCATGTACAGGGCATATAGAGAAGGTGGGGGTTACTGTAAGATAAGGCAATCTGAATTTACTAAGCGCGTTACGAACTAATGTCTTACAAGCTTCGGCAGAAGAAATTTGTTCAGCCATATAAAGATGCAGAACAGTTCCTCCAGTATATTTAGTTTGAAGGCTATCTTGCATTTCTAACGCGTAGAAAGGATCATCAGTTATTCCTACAGGTAATTGTGACGAATTTGTGTAATAGGGGGCTTCAGGGGATCCTGCTTGTAAGATATCTGCAAAGCGTTTCTTATCCTCTTTAGCAAATCTATAAGTTGTACCTTCTGCTGGTGTAGCTTCTAGATTATAGAGATGAGTAGTCTGTTCTTGGAACGTTACTAAACGTGCTCTGATATGGTCTAAAAACTCAATAGCAAAAGCATGCCCTAATTCAGTATGAATACCTTGACTATCATCTGTGAAATTTCGAATCATTTCATGAATACCGTTAACACCTATGGTAGAGAAATGATTTCTTAACGTGCCAAGGTAGCGTTTGGTATAAGGGTACAAGCCACTATCCATGTAGTTTTGAATGACTTTTCGCTTAACTTCGAGACTATCTTTAGCTAATTCTAAGAGTTCGTCTAAACGTTGATAAAGACCTGCTTTATTGCCTTTATAAAGATAACCTAAACGGGCACAGTTAAGAGTGACTACTCCTAATGAACCTGTTTGTTCTGCCGAACCAAATAGACCATTACCTCTTTTTAATAATTATCGGACATCTAATTGTAAAAGGCAAAACATAGAACGTACTAAATTAGGTGCTAGATCTGAATTCAAAAAGTTTTGAAAGT
>CALYQH010000266.1 GCA_945283395.1 uncultured Ventosimonas sp.
TGCCCTGCACAATTAGGTACGGTCAATTTATAGTTAGATTCTACCCTAAATTCGCTAGGGAGAGCTTGTATTTCTTCCTCAGGGAAGACTCCTTTCATAGCAAGCCAGCTTGTATGATTATCTGCTAAATGCTGTGTTAATGTCACAAAATTTGCAATAGCACTAAACGCACGAGAAATTATCCCATCATAAGGTTGCTCAACATGAAAGTTTTCAACTCTTTCATTGACGGCATGAACATTAGTTAATTGTAGCTCTAATGCTACTTGCGTCAAAAATCTGGTTTTCTTCCCATTACTATCTATTAAAGTATACTCTTTATCAGGATACATAATGGCTAAAGGAATACCTGGCATACCTCCACCACTTCCTACATCTAACCAATAGTTACCCTTTTCTGCATAAGGCAAAATACTTAAACTATCTAATAGATGACGCGATATCATTTCCGTCACAGCACGCACTGCAGTGAGATTGTAAGCTTTATTCCACTTCACTAATAAAGCCAAATAAGCTAACAATAAGCTTTGTTGCTTTTCTGTAAGATCTATGGCTAATTGTTTAGCCCCTTTTGTTAAAAGCTCAGCATGTGATGCTGTGATTGCTTCCATCAAGCCTGCTCCAACTTATGACCTGCATTACGTTTTTTTAAATAAATCATTAATAACGAAATTGCTGCTGGAGTTACTCCAGAAATACGAGCAGCTTGTCCTAACGTTTGTGGATGGACATTGATTAACTTTTGCTGAATCTCCTTAGATAATCCAGAAATTACCGTATAATCAAGATCGTTAGGCAATACTATATTTTCACTTGCTCGTAATTTAGCAATCTCTTCTTGTTGCCTTGCTATATAACCTGCATATTTTGTCTGAATCTCCAACTGCTCAGCCACTTGCGGATCTATATCGGTAATAGCCATAATCGCAGCTAATGAGGTGAAATCCACTTCAGGTCGAGACAATAAATTTAACAAATTATACTCATGGCTTAACGCCGTATCAAATTGCTTAACTATAGCATCAGCTTGAGCAGTATTAGGCAATACCCAGATTGTTTTTAACCGTTCTGTTTGTTTATCAATACTTTCTCTTTTACGGCAGAAAGCAGCCCAGCGTATATCATCTACTAAACCTAATTCACGACCTTTTTCGGTAAGGCGTAAATCAGCATTGTCTTCTCTTAAAATAAGTCGATACTCAGCCCGCGAAGTGAACATACGATAAGGCTCTTGCGTACCTAAGGTAATAAGATCATCCACCAATACTCCTAAATAAGCTTCATCTCGACGAGGACACCAAGCAGCTTTACCCTGTGCCTTCAAAGCTGCATTACAACCTGCCAATAACCCTTGGGCAGCTGCTTCCTCATAACCTGTAGTGCCATTGATTTGCCCCGCAAAAAACAAATTAGCAAAATGCTTGGTTTCTAAACTAGTCTTCAAATCCCTAGGGTCAAAGAAATCATACTCAATAGCATAACCAGGACGAAGAATATGGGCATTTTCTAGCCCTTTCATACTGTGTACAAAAGCTAATTGCACATCAAACGGCAAAGAGGTAGAAATACCATTAGGGTATAACTCATTGGTAGTTAGTCCCTCTGGTTCTAAGAAAATTTGATGACTATCCTTGTCGGCAAAACGATAAATCTTATCTTCAATAGAAGGGCAATAACGCGGCCCAATTCCTTCGATCACTCCTGAATACATAGGGGATCTATCCAGATTGGCGGCAATAATTTCATGCGTATGGCTATTCGTAGCCGTTATCCAACAACTAATTTGGCGAGGATGTTCATCAACACTTCCTAAAAAAGACATTACCGGTAACGGAAAATCACCAGGTTGTTCTTTCATTACTGAAAAATCTACAGTACGCGCATCAAGCCGAGGAGGAGTTCCCGTTTTTAAGCGGCCTACTCGCAGCGGTAACTCTCTTAACCTTTGTGCTAAGGCAATGGAAGGAGGATCACCAGCACGCCCTGCTGAATGGTGTTCTAACCCTATATGAACTAAACCATTTAAAAAAGTACCGGTTGTTAACACCACCGTATCAGACAAGAAACGTACCCCCATTTGAGTAACTACCCCTTGTACCTCATCATTTGTTACTATTAGATCATCACAGGCTTGTTGAAATAACCAAAGATTAGGCTGATTTTCTAAGGTATGACGAATAGCCGCCTTATAAAGAATTCTATCTGCTTGAGCACGCGTAGCACGTACCGCCGGACCTTTTCTACTATTTAATATACGAAATTGAATACCCGCTTTATCAGTAGCATGCGCCATTTCACCGCCCAAAGCATCTATTTCGCGCACTAAGTGACTTTTACCTATGCCACCAATTGCAGGGTTACAACTCATTTGCCCTAATGTTTCAATATGATGAGTTAATAATAAAGTTTTCACTCCCATACGTGCCGCAGCCAAAGCAGCTTCTGTACCAGCATGGCCACCACCTACTACTATCACCCCAAAACGACTAGGAAAGTCCACAATTAACCTCTTGCCCCAAACAGGCCACTACTAAAAAATAACCGCATAGTATAGGCATTTTATATTAACGGATAAAGATTTTCTGCTAAGACTTTCTTACTTATGAATAGATTGCTCATAAAATAGCTACTATAAGTCTTCTCTTGTTACTTATTACCTATTACCTAGCAACTGCTGTATAACACGATTCTTTGCATTGCGGCATGGTTTATACGGATAAGAGATTTTCACGATAGTCTGAACATTCACCAGATATTATTTATTTTCCAAAATAACCTCCATCAAATCAATAAAATATAAATCATGAAATAACTTTTAAAACTTTTCTAATATAAAAAATTCTAACCTCACTATAATGACTATAAAATCATAGAGGAGAATAATTATGGCTAATAAAAAAGTGGCAGTTATCACAGGGTCTGGTGATGGTTTAGGAAAAGGAATTGCTAAACGTTTAGCTAACGATGGATTTCGCATAGTACTTTCCGATATCAATCCTGACACACTGGCAAAAACAGAACAAGAATTTAATCAACATCAACTTGAAGTCACCTCCTTTATTGGCAATGTTGCCAAGCAAGCAGACCAACAAGCGCTTGTAGCAAAAGCTGTTGAAGTCTTTGGACAAGTGGATGTATTCATCAATAATTCGGGAATTGAAGAAGTTGCCCCTATCTTAGAACTTACCCCAGAAGATTTAGAAAAA
>CALYQH010000267.1 GCA_945283395.1 uncultured Ventosimonas sp.
TCTTTCGGAAGTTGAATTATTTTCTCCCAAATATCATGGTGCTGCATTTCCTTTAACTGATGAAGAATTAAATGAAATAAATACAGAAGGTTTAGCTACCCTTCTGCGAAAAGTGAGACAATCTTTACAACTATCTTTAATAGACCTTATACATAACCGCCACCTAGACAAAGCTTTTGACCATTTAATCAAAATTTTCAGTTACTTAGCTCGGCTTTGTAAAGCAACTCCTATTTCCATACTATGGCGCGTTTCTTATTCGTTGGTAACGGGCATTGCCGAAAAAAGTATCGCTAATACCTTAGAGGCTAAAGAGTTACTGAAGAAAATAGATCTACAAATGAAAAAGCTTGTAGCTCAGGGTGTATCAGGAATGAATAGCCCTGCTCCTGAGGATCTCATAAAAAATCTACTTTTTTTATTAGCACAAACCAATAGCCAAACAGAAGCGATTGTTTCTATTAAGCAAGAATTCCACCTTGATAATCTCATACTTCATGCGGATGAGGTTAATACCGATCAAAACAAATATATTCATGATAGAACAGCGCTTGAATCAGTCACTCAGGCACTAACTGAAGAATTTATCAAGATCAAAGACCAACTTGATCTTATCACTCGTAGTGAAAATTTCACTAATGTAGATAAAGAATCACTCCTTGATACCTTAAAACATATTTCTAGCACGCTAGAAATATTAGGCTTATACAGTCAAAAAAGAATCATTAATCACCAACTTGATCTTATTAATGAAGCTATTGCTGCTGACTCGTTTGACAAGAACCAATTCATGGATATAGCCAGTGCTATATTAGATGTTGAGGCAGTGGTTGACGGTATCAGTAGTGGCAAACGTGTTAATAAGATTAAATCTACCGATAAAAATGTAGCTGATGATGCGCAAGCGGCATTAATAAAAGAAGCGGCGAATGAATTAGCTCAAGTAAAAGATATTCTTTCTCTGTATTTTGATACTAAAGGGAAAGAAGGCGATATTGCATCTCTCCCTGAGTTATTAGGTCATACGGCTGGAGCTTTAAATATTATTGCTCAACAACGTGCAGTGGCGGTAGTTATTAGATGTTTACAGTATATTGAAGATCATCTTATTAATAGCTCCGTATTCCCTGATAACAAAGAAATTGACTCCATAGTAGGAGCTATAGCCAGCATTGACTATTATATGGAGTGTTTGGCCAAAAACCATATAGTGAGCGCTAAAGATGCCATCAATTTTGCCATTAAATACTTAAATGATATTAATTATCCTTTACCTGAAGATTATGAATCATTAGCCGTTCAATATTTGAAAACTCCTGAACCAGTTGCAGAATCAGCACCAACTAATGAACAAACTAACTCTTCACCACCAGTATCTGAAGAAGCCACTAAATCTACCGAATCAACTGTTGCAGAAACAGTTGACGAAGACGAGGATTTCGATCAAGAGCTAGTAGAAATATTTACAGAAGAAATGGGTGAAATTCTTGAGTCCCTTTCTACTACTTTACCTGCATGGCTTGCAAATACAGAAGACAAAGCGTCTTTGACCGAGGTTCGCCGCTCTTTTCATACCATCAAAGGCAGTGGCAGAATGGTCAAAGCTAGTATCATTGGCGAGCTAGGCTGGGCCATTGAAAATATGCTAAATAGGGTAATAGATAAAACTATATCTGCTAGCCCAGAAGTACTAACCCTAGTACAAAGTGTAGTAAAGATTTTACCTGAATTAATCAGTGAATTTTCTTCCCATAACCAGCACCAAAGAGCTGATGTTGATTACTACTCAGCAGTAGCTGATGCCTTAGCTAATAAACAGGAACCCCCTAAAGGGCCTTCTTTGGCAATTGAAACGGATATTACATCACCACAGGTCGAAACAGAAGAATCCAAAGTTGATGTAGATGCTACTGACGAAACCGAACATGAGGAAATAGTAGGGAATAATGTAGTTTCAACAGAATCAACCAACACCCCTACTGATCTTCTTAAGGAAGATACTAGCGTAGAAAATACCGCCACCACAGATGTTGTTAACGAACAAGAAATAAAAAAAAATAATATCGAAAGTCCAAAAATCGTAGAGGCTTTTGATATTGAATTAATTGATATCTTTATTGGTGAAGCTAAGGTTCACATGCAGGCTTTACAGGCCTTTTTAACTGTTTGTGAACATTCATTACCCCAACAAGTGACTGATGAATTACAAAGAGCTATGCATACCTTAAAAGGTAGTGCTGCTATGGCAGGCATTGAGGTAATTGCCAATATAGCAAAACCTTTTGAAGGATTCTTAAAAGAATGTAACATCAATGGTTGGCCTATCCAACGTACTGACTTAGAGCTTTTACAAGATGCCTTCTCGCTACTTAGCAAAGGAATTAACCAATTAGAACTCTATTCTTTAGCTCCTGTTGTAGGAACTGATGCCCTTGTAGCACGTATTAACGCTCGAAGAGATTATCTATTATCGCAACTTGAAACAGCAACAGTTAACAGTCAAGATGGAACAGAAGACTCGCCTAATTTAATAGCTGTTATCTTACAAGAAATTGACCAACTATTAGAGGCGGAAGATTACCTAAAAACATGGCAAGCGTCCCCCACTGAGCCGCCAGCACAACTGAAAGACATATGTAGTGAACTTGCAAAAATTGCTGCTTCTGCTAATCAAGCTGACTTTAAATCTATTGCTAAGCTTTGTGAAGCACTGTTAATTTGTTATGAAGCCATCAAAACTAATAATAGTATTATTGTCAAAGATAAGAGCATTTTCTCAGTTTTATTAAATACTCATCAAGCACTGCTTAGTTCTATTGATCAACTAGCGGCTGCCCAGGTGGTGTCAGAATATCCTGAGATCATAGACCAATTAGCAAAAATAACAACTGATGCTCAACTTGCTAACCCAACTAAACAAGCAGAGGTCATAGAACTAACTAGCGAAGATATTGTGCCCGAAAAAACGGCTACTCTTGCGAATGAAAAAGTGGCTGACAGTACTGAACAAAGTAAGCCAACATCTCAGGTAAGTGCTACTACTCCTATAGAAATGATTACGCCTGAACCAGCCAATACTCCTGATTACACAATAGAAGATAAACTTATTCTTGGTGCCCCTGCTCCAGCCGGCCCTATCATAACTACGGATGATGATATTGATCCAGATATGGTGGAAATCTTCTTGGAAG
>CALYQH010000268.1 GCA_945283395.1 uncultured Ventosimonas sp.
TAACCTTTTTCAAAGCTGAAGGATTGCCTCTTACTATTAAAAATTCGGCTGGGCAAGGCTTTGCTGAATTAATAGCTGATCAACGAATGGCTAAACCTTATATCAATGCTTTTGAACAAGCTAAAGCTAACTAGCTTAAATCTTAAATTATGCTAATATTTATTGATAACGTTTAACTTAAACGTCCTATCATTAATTAGTTAATAACTATAGGATAGATAAGGCTATATTACTACCAATTCCTGCTTTTCCATTAGCTAATAAAAAACACCGTTTATTTTTGATAGATATAAGCCGAACATTATCTTGAGAATGTTGTATAATTTATAAAAAATGTTCAAGCTATTATCGGGAATATTATTTCATGTTGCTTTCTTCTCTTACTGCTATCTCCCCTATTGATGGCCGTTATGGTGCAAAAACTCAGAGCTTTCGCCCTATTTTTAGTGAGTATGGGCTTATTCGCTTTCGTGTTATGGTTGAAGTGCGCTGGTTACAACGTTTATCCAAGCACCCCGCCATTACTGAAGTAGCACCTTTTTCTGAGCAAGCCAATGAGTTACTTAATAATTTAATTAATAATTTCTCTGAAACTTATGCAGAACGTATCAAACAAATAGAGAAAATCACTAATCATGATGTCAAGGCTGTAGAATATTTCATTAAGGAACAAGTAGCAGAATTAACCGAGTTGTCTAAAGTGAGTGAGTTTATCCACTTTGCCTGTACCTCTGAAGATATTAATAATCTCTCTCATGCATTAATGTTACGCACTGGTCGTGATGAAGTCATAGTGCCTACCATGGAAACTATTATTACTGCCATTAAACAATTAGCCATTGACTTTGCTCATATTCCAATGCTTTCACGCACTCATGGCCAACCCGCCTCTCCTACTACATTAGGAAAAGAAATGGCTAATGTAGCCTATCGCCTACAAAGGCAGCTACAGCAGGTCAAAGTAGTACCACTATTAGGTAAAATAAATGGTGCAGTTGGTAATTATAATGCACATCTAGCAGCCTATCCAGCTATTGATTGGGAAAGTAATGCACGTGATTTCATTGAACATGAATTGGGGTTAACTTACAATCCTTATACTACCCAAATAGAACCTCATGATTACATAGCTGAATTATTTGATGCCATTATCCGTTTTAATACCATCTTAATTGATGTTGATAGAGATATTTGGGGATACATTTCTTTAGGGTATTTTAAACAAAAAACCATAGCGGGTGAAATAGGCTCCTCTACTATGCCTCACAAAGTCAATCCGATTGATTTTGAAAATTCAGAAGGCAACCTTGGCCTAGCTAATGCCATTCTTCAGCATTTAGCCAATAAACTCCCTATTTCCCGTTGGCAGCGAGACTTAACTGATTCTACTGTGTTACGTAATCTAGGTGTAGGATTAGCACATAGCTTAATAGCCTATGAAGCCACCTTAAAAGGCATAAGTAAATTACAAATTAATAAATTCCGTATTGCGGAAGATTTAGATAACTGTTGGGAAGTTTTGGCCGAACCTATTCAAACAGTAATGCGCCGTTTTGGTGTAGCTAATGCTTATGAAAAACTTAAAGAACTAACCAGAGGTAAAGGTATCACACCTGAAGCATTAATGGCTTTCATTGAAACACTTGATATTCCTTGTGAAGCAAAACAACAATTAAAAGCCTTAACTCCAGCGGCCTATATAGGTAATGCGACTAAGCAGGCTAAGCGGATTTAATTTATATTATGGTACAAGTCGACAAACCATTAGACTTATTAGGTGGTTTAACACCTAATGAATTTATGAAAAACTATTGGCAACGTAAGCCTTTATTAGTTAAAGGAGCTTTCAAAGATTTCCAAAACCCTATTAGTCCAGATGAACTGGCTGGTTTATCGCTCGAAGAAGAAATAGAATCACGTATTGTTATAGAAAATGGTAATACCCCGTGGGAATTATTGCATGGCCCTTTTGATATGCAAACTTATCATAATCTACCTGAAACCAATTGGACTTTATTAGTCCAAGCAGTCGATCAGGTTATGCCTAATGTTGCTGAATTATTTAAGCCATTTCAATTTTTGCCAAACTGGCGCTTTGATGACATTATGATTAGCTATGCTACCGAAGGAGGTAGTGTCGGGCCTCATTTTGACTATTATGATGTATTTCTTATTCAAAGTCTAGGTACTAGACTTTGGAAAATAGGGCCTCCTGCCGATAGTCACAGCCCTCGATTAGATCATGAGCATTTACGTTTGTTAGCTGAATTTAAGCAATCAGATGAGTGGCTGCTTGAACCAGGCGATATGTTATATTTACCCCCCCAATATGCTCATTATGGTATTGCCACCAGTAATTGCATGACTATTTCGGTTGGATTAAGGGCTCCTAGTAGTGAAGAAATTTTAGTGCATTATACAGATTTCTTAAGCCAATTCTTACCCGAAGAAGAACGTTATAGTGATGCTGACCAACAGGCTATTAGTTCAAACTCCTATTTTATTGATAAGCAAGTGATCAAACGTCTCAGAAAAATTTTACAAATGGCATTAGCAGATGATCAAAAACTCATCACTTGGTTTGGGCAATACGTAACTGAACCACGCTATCCAGAACGTTTAATTGGAGAAGACATTTCTGAAGTAGCACTTAAAGAACTAATTAAAAATAGCGCTATTATTGTTAAAAATCCTAGCGCAAAATTAGCATGGACAGAGTATGCCAATGAGTCTATTTTATTTGCTAGTGGCTATAGTCGCAATTTTCCAAAACCATATAATGAATTATTAAAACTTATTTGTGAGACAGACTCACTGTATGAGGGCAATTTAGCAAATTGGCTAGGTGATTCTATTGCCCTCACCCTATTAACAGAGCTTATTAAGCAGGGAACATTGGAGTTTTTTAATGAGTAATACCATTGTTCGTAAAGCCGATTGGCATGATGATATGGTAGATATCATGCGTATCAGAGAAGCAGTTTTCATCAATGAGCAAAATGTTCCTCCAGAGCAAGAGTGGGATGAGCTAGATGCTACCAAAGCTATTCACTTCTTAGCAGTAGATGGTATTTATGCTATGGGAACTGCTCGTCTTATTCCCGAAGAACACAAACAGGCACGTATTAGCAGAGTAGCAGTTCTTAAAGATTGGCGAGGTTTGCATGTAGGAGATGCATTACTTAACACCT
>CALYQH010000269.1 GCA_945283395.1 uncultured Ventosimonas sp.
AAATATTTTATTCATTATGACCAGCGGTCTTTAAATTTATTTCATAACCAACATAAATATGCAGTGCTATTTTTAGGAGCCAGCCATCCGTCTAGGCAATGGTCACCAAAGCATTTTGCTGAGGTTGGACAATACCTTAAGAAACAATTTAATTATGATATTGTTATTTGTGGTTCAACCTTAGAGATAGCTCAGGCGAATTCCTTTAAAAAACATTTTATGGATGATTGCATAGATTTAGTAGGCAAAACTAGCTTAGTTGAATTATTAACAATTCTGAGCACTTGTCAAATGCTGGTGACTAATGAAACAAGCTCAGCCCATCTGGCAGTAGCTTTAGGTAATATTCCTGTATTTGTGATTTATAATGGTAGACACTTTGGTCGTTTTGTTCCATATCCTAAAGCATTAACAACTCATTATTATTTAATAGCTCACCCTTTTATCATTAAGCATAGTGAGCAATATAAAATAATAAGTAATAAACGCGATTATATTAATACCTTGGATATCAATGACATTCAGCCCATAGAGGTTATTGCTAAAATAGCGGCTAATTATAAAATTAGTTAACAGATAGATAATTGTATTTTCTTAAAAGGGTATAACAGAGGATTTAGATCATTTATTTTTGTTCGTACGCTCAGCAATTGGCTAAAAATTAATAATATATCTATGTATCATAAATATCAGTTAAAATAATAGTCAATTTTAATTTAATTAACTGGACTTTCAATGAAAAGAATATTAGTCACTGGCGGAGCAGGTTTTTTAGGCTCCCATCTTTGTGAAAGGTTGTTAAGTAGAGGCCATGAGGTGCTTTGTGTAGATAATTTATTTACTGGGAGAAAAGCTAATATAGCTCACCTACTGGATAATCCTTATTTTGAATTTATGCGCCATGATGTGACTTTCCCTCTTTATGTGGAGGTGGATGAAATCTATAATTTGGCTTGTCCTGCTTCGCCTATTCATTATCAATTTGATCCGGTACAAACTACCAAAACTAGCGTGATAGGGGCTATTAATATGTTAGGTTTAGCCAAACGTACTAAAGCTAAAATTCTGCAAGCTAGTACTAGTGAAGTGTATGGAGATCCACAGGTACATCCGCAGCCTGAATCCTATCGGGGCTGTGTTAATACGTTAGGTATTAGAGCTTGTTATGATGAAGGTAAGCGTTGCGCAGAAACGTTATTTTTTGATTACCATAGACAACATCAAGTAACAATTAAAGTCATGCGCATTTTTAATACTTATGGTCCACGAATGCATCCTAATGATGGTCGTGTTGTCAGTAATTTCATTATGCAGGCATTACAGGGACAAGATATAACTATTTATGGGGATGGCTTGCAAACCCGTAGCTTTTGTTATGTTGATGATCTGATTGAGGGAATGGAGCTATTAATGAATAGTAGGGATGAGTTTACCGGCCCTGTTAATATAGGTAATCCTGGAGAATTTACCATTAAACAGTTAGCTGAGAAAGTCATTAGTTTAACCCATTCAAGTAGTCAAATCATCTATCAACCATTACCTCAAGATGATCCTATGCAGCGCCAACCCATTATAGAACTGGCTAAGCAAGAGTTGAACTGGCAGCCTAAGGTAGTATTAGAAGAAGGCTTGAAAAAAACCATCGCTTATTTCCAACAGATGATAATCAAGAGCAAATAGTGTGCGTAGTCCAATTTTATTGTTAGTTTTTAATAGACCTGATACTACGCGTCAGGTATTTGCTACTATCCGTAATGCTAAACCTCCAAAGCTTTATATAGCAGCCGATGGTGCTCGTCCAACTAGAGAAGGTGAAACACAACGTTGTCATGAGGTAAGGGAAATAGTTTTAAAGGTAGATTGGCCTTGTGAAGTTTTTACTTTGTTTAGAGATAACAATTTAGGTTGTAAACTAGCCGTTGCAGGGGCAATTAGTTGGTTTTTTGAGCATGAAGAAGAGGGGATTATTTTAGAGGATGATATTCTCGCCGTTCCTAGTTTCTTCCGTTACTGTGATGAATTATTAGCCTATTATAGGGATAACCCTAAGGTTGCTATGATTAGTGGTAATAATTTTGTTGCTTCTTATGCAACAGTAGCAGACAGTTATTTTTTTTCTAAATATTGCCATATTTGGGGTTGGGCTACTTGGCGTAGAGCCTGGCAATATTATGATGTTACTATGCAGGATTGGCCTTTGTTAAAAAATACTTCTTTTATCCGACAACGCTCGGATCATAATTGGTTTTTTGAGAAATATTGGCGGTCTCAATTTGATTTAGTTTTTCAGAATAAAATAGATACATGGGACTATCAATGGTCTTTTACTTGCTGGAAAGAAAATTGGTGGGGTATTTTACCTAAAACTAATTTAACTACTAATATCGGCTTTGATATGAACGCAACTCATACCAAAGGAGAAGTGCCTGCTTATATTACCAAAGCTGGTCAGCAAGATTTAATTTTTCCGCTACAACATCCACCTACGCTTATTAGAAATGTTCAAGCCGATAAGTTGTTAGATAAAATAGCATTTAATCTGTCGTTAAAAAGTAAACTATCTCAGAAGTATCATAATCTATTAAACAAGTGGCGATTTAAGTGACATCTTTTATTAAAATATAAATAAAGGCCATACCTAGTCTTTGTTAAAAGGCTGTGCTAGCAACTTAATTCGACATAAACTGTGCAATATCATATAATACTAGCACTTAGGTTTTTTATGGGGTCGATTAGGATTCGACGCCGGTGATGAAACTTGAGGGGCATGTCGAGCTGGTAGCAAATCTCGTAAATTAGTTGCTACAAAATTATAGTTGCCAACGACGACAACTACGCTCTAGCTGCTTAATCAGTTAGCAGATGCTAGGGGATGCCTGTAAACCCAAAACATCTGTCAGATAGAACAGGATCGTCACAAAGTTTGCTATAGGCGGCGTGACTAAATATTATATAGCTAGCCCAAAGCACCCTGCCTATCGGGCGGCAATGGGTCAATTTAGTAGATAAGGCTAAGCATGTAGAACCGATAGCAGAGTACTGGCGGACGGGGGTTCAAATCCCCCCGGCTCCACCAATAACAACCCTTGCTAAGTATATTAGCAAGGTTTTTTTATAGCCTGTGTCTTTATCATTCACTAGAGGTAACAGGTTAATCTATTATTGGAAATGACCTTAATCTTT
>CALYQH010000270.1 GCA_945283395.1 uncultured Ventosimonas sp.
GTTGTTTTATAAGTTGTAACCTATGTTTAATATCCAATGCTGCACCGGGTTCATCAGCTATAAGGATAGGCGGTGTTCCTAAATAAGCCATAGCAGCTAGGACTCTAGCCTTTTCTCCACCCGATAAAGTATCCCAGTGATGAGTTAATAAGGTAGTCAATTCAAACTCTTGATAAATAGAATTAATGCTGTGCATTGAAACAGGCGAGCGTTGGTTGGCTAAACGCATCAATTCGGTTACCGTTTGATTCCAACAAGGATTAAAGCTTTGAGGAATATAACCTAATAATTGCGCACGCTGATGATGAGAGTAACTGGCAAACGACTGCTGATTAAGTAGTAATTGAGCAGAAGGGTTTAATGGTTGAATACCTACTAAAGATTTTAATAGCGTGCTTTTTCCAGAACCATTAGGGCCAATCAGAGCTATAGCCCCTTGCGCTGGCAGTTGTAGCGAATCAATATAGAGAATGGGTTTATTAGCTTTTACGATATTCAATTGCTGGATGTTTATCATCTATTACTCCGTCTAGCCAATAATAGAATAAATAAAGGTGTACCAGCAATTGCCGTAATCACGCCAAGCGGTATTTCACCAGGTGGTAATAAACTTCGCGCTAGAGCATCCGCTAGGGTCACTAAAATAGCTCCAATTAATGCTGCTTGTAGCAATAATTGATGATGAACCGTACCACTTAACCAACGAGCAATATGGGGAGCAGCTAAGCCTACAAATCCAATAATTCCTCCTAATGCTACAGAACAAGCAGTAATAGCTGAACCTAACAGTAATGCTACTAAAATGAATTGATTTACGTTAAGTCCCATAACGGTTGCCATTTGTTCACCTAGTCCAAGGAGGTCTAAACCATGCGCTAATTTTAATGCTGCTAGCAAAGCGATTAGAAAAATACCAAAGGCTAAGCCAAGGATAGGCCACTGAGGTGTTTGTATTCCTCCCATTAACCAACTTAATACCACTTGTAAGCTAATAGTTTCATTGGATAATGACATCATCAAGAAAGATCTAATAGCCCCTAACATGGCACTAATAGCTACTCCAGTTAACAACAAGGTAGTAATATCTAATGAACCTGTTAAGCGAGCAATAGCCACTACCAATAGAATGGTACCAAAGGCCCCCAAAAATGCGAACAAAGGTAAGCTAATGCTCATAGGAATAGCTAAAGGTACGAGTAAAGCAATGGTAGCACCTACTGCTGCACCACCTGAGGCACCAAGTAACCATGGCTCTGTTAGGGGATTGCGAAATACACCTTGAAAAATGGCACCACTTAACCCTAATAAACCACCTACTAACGCTGAGGTTAGTACTCTAGGTAATCGCCACTCAAATAACAATCGTGCTGTCAGTGAGGTATCACCTAGCAAGGCTGGAATAATTTGGAAAGGAGTATCCCAAACATGACCCACACATAAACCTAGCATAATGGCTGCTATTAAGCTAATAAATAACATGAAATATTTCATTATTGTTTAGCCCATTGCTGAAAGATAGCAGATAATGACTCTACCCCATCAATAACTCTAGGCCCTGAAATTAATAGTTCAGCGCGAGAGACAGTTCGCACAAAGCCGGTTTGAGCCGCTTTCATCTGATGCCAACCATTAATAGTTGAGCTAAGTTCAGCCAGTTCTGCCTTATTTCCAGCAAAGAGGATAATATCAGGATCAGTTGCCAATAATACTTCAGGGGATAATTGGTTAAGTTGTGGAAGATGATTTACCTCTTTATCTAACGCTAGGCAGCCACCAGCTTGGAGAATAATATCTGCTGTATAAGCATTAACACTAGAAGCAGTGCGGCGTGCTACTAATAGTAAACCATTACCTACTCGACCAGTGATAAGTACTACTTGTGGGCATTTAGCAAGTTTAGGAATAGCATTTAATCGTTTTTGAAAATTGTCTATCAATTGTTGCCCTTGTTCTGGCACACCGCAAATTTGTGCAATTAACCAGATATTATGTAGAATAGTTTCTATAGATCCTCCATTTACTACTAAATTAGTAATACCTAATTTATCTAAGGCTGGTATGAGTTGCTGAGTGGCTTGCCGAGCAGGGGTCATAATAACTAAATCAGGATTTTGTGCCACTATACTATCTAAAGAAAAACCCAGTCTACCACCGATTTTAGCTACATTCTTGATACTGTCAGGATAGTAGGTATAACCATCAATACCTACTATGCGTTGACTTAAGCCCAAAGCTGCTACAATTTCAGTATTTGAAGAAAATACAGTGATAATACGTTGCGGCTGTTTTTGCGCTACAACCTTTCTTCCAAGAGCGTCTATAACGGTAACAGGAAAGTTGTTAGCTATAACGGGGATACTATAAAAATAAAGTAACCCCGCTAGCATTATAGCGGCTAACGGGGAATATTTAGAAACGATAGGTAGTACCAACATAAACAGCTCTACCCATCATAGAAGTTCCTAGGCCTCCATTTGAGCCCTTATTAGGATCTAAGATATAGGGTTTTTTAGCAATAGCAATAAAAATTGGATGTTGATTTTTATTAAACACATTATTCACCTCACTAAAAACGGTAAGATTTTTGTAAATCTCTACTTCGCCTTTGATGTTCCAAACCATAAAAGGTGATTTACGGAAAATGTGATTTGAGTTAGGGGGGCTATTTTTTATTGTCTTTTCTTCTGTAGCGTACCACATAGGACCTCTAAGAATCCCTGTTACTTGCACATACCATGGAAAAAGAACAGTTTGTTGGCCAAAACGATTATTGAGTGAGGCTTGGTATTGATACATACGCTGAACCTTGCTGCTATTGCGATCTTTAGCTCCTTTGTCTTCCATATGGAAGTTCCATGCACTATTAGTTTCTATGTTCCATTGATAGTTTGATTGCCAGCCTAACAACTCATGCATCATTAGCCGGCTATTAACCTCCAATCCCCTTACTACTATGTCGTCAGAGTTATTAACATAGTCGGAAATTTTCTTCCCATTAGTGTTAGGGCGAGGTTTTGTGATAATACGATCTTTGATTTTATTTTCAAAATACGCCAAATCTACCATCCAACTATCACCTGATAAGATGGCTCCTAGTTCATACTGACGATTAGTTTCTGGTTTTAGCCCGCTAGTACCATAAATTTTATCTCCAGCAAGGGTTGTATAATCTGCCCCTAACTC
>CALYQH010000271.1 GCA_945283395.1 uncultured Ventosimonas sp.
GAACTGGACTTGGTTAGTCATTGGGGAGCACCAGATAATGTGTATCAGGTAGAGGATAAAAAATTTCTATCCTATTACTCGCAACATAATAGTTACATCCCGAGCAGAGCCTATTATTATCAGCCTTTTTTTACGGGTGGTTGGCCTTATTATGATCCTATTGAAGATGCCTCTTATCAAGTTATAAGTAAGGTGTGTAAAACAACCTTCACAATAGAACAACATACAATAACTCATTGGAACCATCAAGGAGATGGTTGTGTTGCTCAATAAAGATTGTTTGAAGAGCTGTAGTACTATTTTTATGAGTTAGAATGGTTGTAGAGTAGATTTAATAGCTGCTAATTGTTTAGTCAAGACTTACACTAATTAACTAAGCAAAAAGTATAAGAAATGAGTATTTTTTGATCTTAGTAGGTATTATATAACAGTTTTTATTCTATACTGTAATTCGGTATTTTTTGCAAGCAAGATTTAGCCATCTTTTTTCTATGAGTTTCTGGGCAAAGTTGTCAAAATCAAGCTTATAAAAATTGCCGTTTTAGGCCTTTTAAAAAGTAAGTGAAATGAAGTAAAGTGGAGTTAGTTATGGCTGATCGTGAGGTTGGAACTGTTAAGTGGTTTAATGATGCTAAAGGATTCGGCTTTATTATTAGAGAAAATGGAGCAGATGTATTTGTTCATTATCAAGCTATTCGTGGTGATGGGCATCGCTCTTTGTCAGATGGACAAAAAGTAGAATTTTCAGTGGTACAAGGGCAAAAAGGTTTACAAGCAGAAGATGTAGTTAAAATTTAAATAAAATTACTATTTATCTAATAAATCCCAACATTAAGTTGGGATTTATTTTGATAGTTTTGCTATTATTGTCGCTAATGAGAAAGTTTCTTATAATTGTAATATATTCAATATAAGTATAAATTATTAGGTATGTCTTATTAATTATACTATGCAAACAAAACAACACTTTCAGGGGAAGATCTCAATGAAAAAAATCTTAGCCAGTTCTGCACTTGCAGTTACTATTGCTCTTACAGGTTGTACTGCTACGGATACAACAAATGGCGGAGCAGTGGGAGTACAGCGTAAGCAATACATGTTTAGTATGCTGTCAGAACAAGAAGTAAATGATATGTATGCGCAGTCTTATGCAAAAACTTTACAAGATGCGCAGGCACATGGTGCTTTAGTGAGTAAAAATGATAAGCAAATGCAAAGATTACAAGCAATTGCTAATAGATTGATTGCTCAAGTAAGTACATTTAGACCTGAGGCTGCAAATTGGAAATGGGACGTTAATCTAATTAGAAGTGATGAAGTAAATGCTAACTGTGGTCCTGGCGGTAAAATTATATTCTACACAGGTATTTTAGATTCGCTCAAGCTAACTGATGATGAAATTGCGGCGGTAATGGGGCATGAAATAGCTCACGCTTTACGTGAGCATGGCCGGGAAGCTATGTCTAAAGCTTATGCGGTAAATGCTGGTAGTGAATTAGCGGGTATATTGGGGGCAAAAAAAGAAAATATTAATTTGGGGCAAATGGGTGTTCATTATTTGATGACATTGCCTAATAGTCGCACCAATGAAAATGAAGCAGATTTAATAGGTTTAGAATTGGCGGCACGTGCTGGCTATAATCCTGAGGCTGCTATTAATTTATGGAAAAAAATGAGTGCAGCTGGCGGTGGTTCAATCCCAGAGTTTATGAGTACCCATCCTGCTAATGAAAGTCGTATAGCTTCTTTACAAGCAGCGATGCCTAAAGTGTTACCCTTATATGAAGCAGATAAGAAAAATTATAAGAATTAATTTTGTTAAAGAGAGCTAACTAATTAAGTTAGCTCTTCTTGTTAATTTATTAATGAGGTATTTTTATATAACAATAAAAACTAGCTTTTATGCTAAGTGGATTAACTTCATGAGTTTTTATTATCTTACTTTAATAATGACGGCATTAATAATAGTTGTAAAAATAAAAGTTATAGGTAATAAAGTAACAATCTATTGCATTCACTAGCAGCTTACTAACCAGCTTTAACCACTAATACATAGTGGTTAAAGCTGATTTTGATAAGAAAACTGCTGGTAGCTACAAAGTAATTAGCTAACAAGTGATTTATAAAAACTTAGCCCAACTAAGATAATCCATTATAAATAGCCAAAATAGCCATACAGAAAAAAATTAAGGCCGCTAAGATACGGATAGGTTTAAGGGGTAATTTATTAGCACTAAAATTTCCTAATAAAACTACAGGTATATCTGCTACTAACATACCTACTGTTGTGCCTGCAACCACTAACCATAAATTAGCATATTGGGCAGCCATGATAACTGTGGCTACTTGTGTTTTATCACCCATTTCAGCAAGGAAAAAAGCAATAAAAGTGGCTATAAAAGGGCCATATTTCTGATAAATAGAATTATCGTCATTGTCTAATTTATCAGGTATTAATGTCCATATAGCTACTATCAAAAAACATATAGCTAAAACCCAGCTCAAGGAACTGCGTGAAAAAAAGCTAGCAAACCAATTACCAATAGCTCCGGCTACCAGATGATTGGTTAAAGTAGCTGCTAAGATTCCCAAGATAATAGACAGGGGTCGATGAAAACGTACTGCTAATAATAAGGCTAGCAATTGAGTTTTATCACCAATTTCAGATAAAGTTACTATGCCAAGTGGAAAGAAAAAAGACTCCATGATAATTCCTTTGGGGTGGGACAATTACCACTATGACATAGATAACCTACCCACCCAAAACAGTTAGGTTACTTATGCCATAGGTCTGGTCAAACCATTAGGTCGTTTACACCACAATCAGCAAAGATCAAGTATGTTGATGTAAACCCAGCTTAACAGGAGGATAAACTGGAGACTACTCCCCTAAGGACGGGAGGCATTTTGCCTAACCTTTAGTTATTTAGCAAGTGTTAATTTCTAAATAAGAACTAAATAGATAAAATAATTACTACTAAATAATGGATAAAACTAGTCTAGCAGCATAGATAATTTGCTAACCTAATATGTAACTTTTTCAAGAGAGAAAAATAATAAGCAACTTGTTAAATATATTATTGTTTAATGGGGTTAATTATTGTTTGTCTAGCAGATGGTTATAGCTATTTTGGATTAGCAAAGATCATGAGAAACCAGTACACTGAGTGTA
>CALYQH010000272.1 GCA_945283395.1 uncultured Ventosimonas sp.
ATTAAATATGATGCTTATTGAATAATACATATTGATTAGTCAACTAACTTAATAAGTTATTGTAGAAATAACCTATAAACTACCAATAACATATTGGTAGCAAGGTTTAAACTTAATCTAGGGTATAACAGAGTTGACCGCACTTTGCGCAGCTGTATCAATAGCAGTGTTGATAATATTTTTTACTACAGTAGCTGTTTTGCGTAATAGTGACTCAGGAGGTGGTTTGTCTGCTAGAGGGCATTCAGGGCGCACGCCATAATCAGCTAATTCACAGGGTTTGATTCGGCGTCTATCAGCTAAAGTGATTTGTTTTACATAAAAAACTATTTCTGCGGATTCGGTAACAATTTTTCCCTGCTCATTTACAATAAGAGCTTGTAACTTGTGTTCCCCTCGTTCTAAATTATTTAACGATAAAGCAGGGCTGGCTGATTCACCCATAACCTGTTTATCTACTAACAAACGATATTTATCGCCCTTTGTCAAAGCAGGATCACTCTTTACTTGTACCATCATTTGTCCTCCGCTGTTATTGATAACTGCTTGTGGTGATGGTGCGATAATTTGTAATTCTGAATATATTGTTTGAGGCTTGTTATTGCTAGTTAGTGATGCATTGCTATGATCTGTTGTGTGGAAATTATCTTCTATATTAGCCGTATTACTAAATCCTGGTGGAGATAATTTAATAGTTTTCATCTCGTCATTAACGGTTGGTTGGGCATTATTAAATGCGGCTGTAGTATTTTCTATGGTTTCATTCTGGTTAGTTTTAGCTCTAGAAGGAGTCAGCTCTATGTCAACCAGTCTAGTTTGCTGTCCTTTAGGAGGATTATCTGTATAAATAGTATTGCCATTGGCATCAACATAAGAATAAATTTCTGCATTTATAGATAAGCAAATGCAGCTAAGGGTAAGAAAAATAGAGAGTGTTTTCATCAGGAGTATTATTTGCTTTTAGCGGGTTTATTGATTCTAGGTTGCACTTTATTCACTTTTACACGCTGTAAAGTGAAAGTTTCTACATTGCTAGTTGCGACTATTTGCCCATTTTTAATTACTTGTGCTTGTATGCTGTGAGTTCCTCTATCAATATTAGCTAATATAAATTTTGGATCAGCTTGAGGCCCAGCATAAAGTTTGCCATCTAATAGCAGTGCATATAGATAGGTAGCTGGTAACGAGGTTACGCTATCAGCTGTATTTAAGGAGACAGTAACTGTGAATGTGCCGTTATTAGCTCGTAAAGCTTCATCAGATGGAATACCGCTAATGACTACGTTAGAAATGGTGGGTTGTTTGTTATTAGGCTGAGAATTATTTTCTGTCTCTTTCTTTAATACTTTCTGTAGATTCTCAGCAGGCATGCTTTGTATTTTAGGTAATTTAACTTCTTCAGCTTGAGTATTAGCTGGCGGCTGTTGATTAGTATAAACTATGTTACCATTGTTATCTTTATAGCTATAAATAGGTTGCGCTATTACGGGTACTGTTACAAGTAATAAAGGTAATAAAGCCTTGCGCATAGTATTCTCCTGAATGCTTGGTTCATCACTCTATTATAAGGGTAATTTAATATACATAGTATAGATATATAATGATGCATATCTATTTATGATAATACAGTTAGTGAATTCAGATTTAGAACTTTATAATTCTACATGAATAATAGATACTTATAAAGTAAGATTGGATCGGTAAAATATAAAATACGTTCAGGTCGAGGGGTGTTTATGAAGTTGCAACAGTTACGCTATATTTGGGAAGTAGTACGTCATGACTTGAATGTTTCTGCGACAGCACAAAGTTTATACACCTCTCAGCCAGGAATTAGTAAGCAAATCCGCCTGTTGGAGGATGAACTAGGGATAGAGATTTTTTCACGCAGTGGTAAACATTTAACTCAAATAACTCCCGCTGGTGAGCAAATTGTTGCTGCTGCTGCCGAAATTTTAGGCAAAGCAGAGGGTATTAAGCGGATTGCACAAGAGTTTTCTAATCAAAAAACTGGCTCTTTATCAATTGCTACTACTCACACCCAAGCTCGTTATTCATTACCTAAAATCATTAGTGGTTTTATCAGCCACTATCCAGATGTATCATTACATATGCATCAAGGTACCCCTAGCCAAATAGCTAAAATGGCAGCAGAGGGAGCGGTTGATTTTGCTATAGCTACAGAATGTTTAGAAGAATTTACTGATTTGCTTGTAATGCCTTGCTTTCGTTGGAATAGATGCGTTATTGTGCAAAAACACCATCCATTCAGCCTGCTCACCAAGTTAACCTTACAGCAATTGGCAGAACAACCATTAGTTACCTATGTCCCAGGCATTACAGGTCGAGCAAAGTTAGATAATGCTTTTCATCAACAAGGGCTTGAGCCTAAAATCATTTTTACTGCTGCTGATGCTGATGTAATAAAAACTTATGTTCGTTTAGGTATGGGGGTAGGAATCATTGCTAATATAGCTTTTGATGAAAGAACAGATAACGACTTAGTCAAAATAGATGTAAGTGATCTCTTTGAAGATAGTATAACTAAACTAGCTTTTCGCAGAGGCACTTTCTTGCGGGGCTTTATGTATGAGTTTATTGAAAGTTATGCTCCGCATTTAACCAAAAGGGTAATAAAGGAAGTTATTGAATTATATGGTAAACCCGAGATGGACTCCTATTTTGCTAACTTAACTTTACCTAGCTACTGAGTTTATATATCAAAATTTGCTTTAAATATTAGTAAGTTATTCAAACATATTAGGCTTGTTAGAAAAATATGATGCGTATAGGTCATGGCTTTGATGTACACCGATTTGGTGAAGGCGATTTTATTACCCTTGGTGGTGTTAAAATTCCTCATGCACAAGGTTTAGTAGCCCATTCAGATGGTGATGTATTAATTCATGCATTGTGTGATGCGCTACTGGGAGCTTGTGCCTTAGGAGATATAGGTCGGCATTTCCCAGATACTGATCCACAATACAAGGGAATTAACAGCCGCCAACTACTTAGCCAAGTAATAGCATTAGTGCACAATAAAGGTTGGCAATTAACTAATATGGATGCCACTATTATAGCGCAAACACCAAAAATGGCAGAACATATTGAAAAAATGCGAACTTGTTTGGCAGCA
>CALYQH010000273.1 GCA_945283395.1 uncultured Ventosimonas sp.
ATTAGTTTCTTCCCTTCCGAACGGCATTCACAAGTATGGTTAGATTTATCTTTAAACTTAAAGGCGATTGTTGCACAGCAACTAATACCCACTAAAAATGGCGAAGGCCGTCAAGCAGCAGTGGAAGTCTTATTAAATACACCATTAGTATCTGACATGATTAGAACTGGCCAAGTAACGGAATTAAAAGGCATTATGTTGAGATCTGTTGAACTTGGTATGCAAACATTTGATCAGGCATTATTTGAGCTATTTGAAAAGGGCCTTATCTCTTATGAGTCAGCCTTAGCCTGTGCTGATTCTGTAAATGATCTAAGGTTAATGATTAAGTTACACTCAGAAAAGAAAATTTCCTCAACTAATGAATTAGCAGGCGTCAAGCTTAAGGATTATGGGGATGAAGATGAGATATGAGCTGGATAAGCTCAATAGTAAACTAACCAATAGCCAATATATTATTGGCTATTTGCTATTACCTAGTAATTAGTTATTTTTTCTTCATTGAAGATATTACGAACAGTTAATATACAGCGTTCACGGTTATCTCCTTGATAAACTAGGGTTTCTTGTTCATCCCATATAGAACAAGTTAGTTGTTTAGAATCGGCTCTAGTTAGATCCGCTGCCTTTTTATTATTGGTATACCAAAAGTTAATTTGGCTAGCGAAATCATTGTTATAGAAAATTTCGCTTTCTTTGCTGCCGTCTGGATAAAAGCTGGTATATAAACCATTTAATTTATTTTCATGGTAATGTGCTATTTCCTTTATAGAACCATTATGGTACCAATAGGTGCTAACCCTTTCTTTTTTATTATTAAAGTAGTGAGTTTCAGATATTTTTCTACCTTCTTTCCAACTAGACACTAAATTTAAATTGTCATTTTCAAAATTAAACTCCAGTTGTTTCATCCCTTTTTCATTCCAGTAAGTAGCAATGCCATTTTCTTGGTCATTATGATAAGTTTGTTCTAACTTCTTATAACCATTTTTATGCCAACTTTGTAACAATCCTTGTTTTTGATTATTTTTATAGAAAACTTCCATACTTTTTTGCCCATTTTCATGCCAAAGTACAGATTTACCCTCGATACTTGCTGGCCCTCCAGCTAGCAAATCAGTTTTGTCTGTTAGTAATATGGGATCGGATTGTTTTTTATTAGAGTTTTGATAAAAGTCTTGGATAATACAACCATTTTCTTTTATTTTTAACACTTTTCTATAAAAACCATCAGAGGTTGGTTTAGCAACATTTTTCCAGTTTTTATCAAAATAATAAATAGATTGAGTTTTGGCTTGTTGAAAATTCCTTGACGATTCATCACTTGCCCAAGCAGGCAAAATATTAACTAAAATAAACAACCAAACAATGATTAAACCTCTATACATTATTTACTCCGTGTTAGCAAAGGTATTGAAAAAGTCTTTAATTTTTTATGAGCCTAGTTTAGCTAGTTAGTCATCTAAACTTAAAAGATCACTAACTACTTGAATAATAAAGTTTAACTTGCACAACAAATAGTTTGTAGTTGTCTTTAGAGGGGTAAATGATCTAGATCATATTATCAAACAATAGCTATGAAGTGTGTGTTGTTATGAATAATCATGACCTTATGGTTAGCTATTAATATAAAAAAATTTAATAATATTTTGCTTATTAATTAATAATTTTTTTAAGACAGACTCTACCTCGGGTTAAATTATTTATCCATTGTTGTAAAAATTCAAAGGTTTGTTGGGGTACGCTTAATCGAAGAGCTGTTCCTTCAGCGTCGTAGGTCTGGTTTAATATAATAGCGTCTAGGGTATGCAATTTATTTTCTAAAATAGGCCATTCATTATAATAGCAGTGTAATTCACAACATAAATGAGGAACTATTGCAATCAAGGGGGCTTGTTGTAAGCAACGCGCAGTTCCTCCACCATAGGCTCTGCTAAGCCCTCCAGTACCTAATTTAATGCCCCCAAACCAGCGAGTAACAATAGCTAAAACGTTATCACAATGCTGCCCTTCGATGGCATTAAGAATAGGTTTACCTGCTGTTCCTGTAGGTTCTCCATCATCATTAAAACGATATTGTTGACCTAGCTTCCATGCCCAACAATTGTGCGTAGCGGTATGGTCTGATTTGTTGGCTATAATATTTTGAGCCTGTTGGATACTATTGATAGGTGCTACATAAACCATAAACCGACTTTTTTTAATTTCTTCATAAGATTGATAAGGCTCAGCTAATGTATAGCTCATCATAGATAAGGAGATAATTAATTTCAGTGATTAAATTTACCAATAGTATAAAGGAAAAGATAGCAGATTGAATAGAAATCTAGGATAATTTAATAGTGATAAAATAAAGCTGAGGAAATCACTATAGTTAGCTTGGTTAAACATTATTTTTGGGTAAAGGATGAATTAGTCAAATGATGAATTCTGGAAGAGAAATACAAATAAAACTTCCTCATATAGAGTTAGCTGCGCTTGAGTATGGAAATAAGCAGGGAGAACCTGTTTTAGCATTGCATGGTTGGTTAGATAATGCAATGACCTATGCAAGGCTAGCGCCTAAGTTACAAGACTTACATATTATTGCTTTCGATTTTGCAGGACATGGTTTTTCCCCGCATAAACCAGCAGGAAGTATTTATCAAATATGGGAAGCTGTGTTTGACACCTTAGCCGTAGCTAATGCATTAGGTTGGCAACGTTTTACCTTAATGGGTCATTCATTAGGCGCTATAGTAGCTACAATGGCAGCAGCCATTAGGCCAGAGGCAGTCAAACAGCTGTTATTAATAGATGGTTTGGTTATCTATTCAAAACTGCCTAGTGAATTCCCAGCGCAAATGCAAGCTACTTTATATGGGCTTGTTAAGTCATTGTATAAAAAAGAGCAGAAAGTTTATGCTACTTTAGATGAGATGATTCAAAGAAGGCAACAAGGTTTAGTGCCCATCAATTATGAAGCCGCTAGTTATTTGATGAAAAGAGGTGCAAAGGCTGTTAGTAACGGTTATGTATGGCGCACTGATAGTCGTTTAATGATCCAGCCACCTATCCCTTTAACAGAAGATGCCGCTTGGTCTTATCCAGCCAGTGTTAAATGTCCAATTTGTTTAGTTTTG
>CALYQH010000274.1 GCA_945283395.1 uncultured Ventosimonas sp.
AAAAGAAGAGCGTTTAAGGTTAAGATTTAATCAAGATGACTTTTCACAAGAAGCGGGAATTACTAGAAAAACTCTATTTGGTTATGAGACAGGAATGCGTGCGCCCGACGCAGGGTCATTAGCTGTATGGGCAAAAATGGGCTTAGATGTTGCTTACGTTGTAACAGGCAACAACAAAAAACAATCAGCGCCTGTACTAACAGCAGAAGAGCAAGTAGTAATAGATGCTTATAGAAAGCTCCCGGCGGAACAACAAAAACAACTAATGATACTGGCATTAACTGGTGTAGATATTAAGCAGGATAAAGAAAAAAAGAAAAACAAAAAAGAACATACTAGAGTTGATATTAAAGGGGATAATATTAGTAATAGTGGTAATGTTAATAGCTTTATAGACAATAGTAACATAGCAAATAATAGTATAAACATAGGTAATAATATATCTGGTACTAAAAAAGGAAAATAAGCTATGAGTAACCCCGACAGATTACAAGACATTGCAAACAATAGTATAAACATAGGCAATAATATTGCTGGTGGTGATATACACTATACAATTATTCAAACACGAGTCTGCCCAACTTGTGAAGAAAAGCTACTTAATGAAGGTATGGAAATTTGCCAGCATTGCAAGGATAAAGAAGCAGAACTAATGGGTAAACGTGTTTTATCAATAGCTTTTCTTATTTTTATGGTGTTATCTGGTTGGTTATTACAACCAGATAATTTTTTTACTAAAAATTTACAAGGTGTTGATAAACTAGAAGTAGCTTGTCTTTCAGCTATAAGTATCATGATTGTTAGTGCTGTAATTTTTTGTATTGTGGCTGCATGGTTAAAAAGAATAAATAATAACAGGGGATGATATGAAACTAAGTAAGTTGCTTATTATGGCTACATTAATTATGTTAGTAGCTTGTGCAGGAAAAAATTTTAATGAAGGCAATATAAGCCAATTACAAACAAATGTTACCACTATACAACAAGCTGAACAGTTACTAGGCCCTAGTTATGACAGCTATACAAATAATGAAGGTACGTTTGTTAATTGGATGTATGCTAAAGGCGGTGGCATTACACCCCACGTTAAAACATTACAATTGCGGTTTAATGATAATGTGTTAAATTGTGTAAGAGTTTTAAGCGGCTTTAATACAGAATTAGCAGAGCAAGCAGGATTAGTACCTTGTGAGGGAACTATAAAAAACTAAATTTAGCGGTAGCGCAAAAGATAAAAAATACCATATAAAACAAAATACCCCTTAACCATTGAGGGGTATTTTTTTATGCTATCAACAGAGTTTCAAAAACAAGCAGCTGCTGCACTAGGAACTAGTATAGGTGTAGCAGTGCTAACTATTGGTCTTGTTATGGGCTTTGAGGGAAAGCGCAACAAGGCATATTATGACCCTGTAGGCATTCCCACCATATGCTACGGACATACAGCCACCGCCAAAATAGGTCAAACATTAACAAATGAGCAGTGTCAAGCACTGCTAGTAGGCGATTTAAAGCCAGTTTTTAAAACTATTCATCAACTAGTTAAAGTACCATTATCTGAACCTACAGAAGCTGCACTAGGCTCTTTTGTTTTCCATATTGGTACAACGCGCTTTAAGTCATCTACTTTACTAAAAAAGCTTAATGCGAGTGACTACCGAGGCGCTTTTGCTGAACTTAGCCTCTGGGTATATGCTAGAGACCGTAAAACAGGTAAATGGGTTATTTTAAAAGGTATTGTAGAGCGTCGCGCTAAAGAGCGTGCAGTATGTGAAGCTGGCTTACTATGACTACAACCTACCAGCACTTAATTAAATTTATAACTATAGCCTTACTAGCAGCTGGCTTGTATTACTTGGGGTATACCAAAGGCCAAGCAAAGGCAGAAGCACGCTATAACCAGCTTCAAATAGTACAACTGCAAACGCTTATTACCCAATCTCAAACCTTAAATACGCAAGCACAAAAGCTAAGTATCAACCTAGAGCGCCTCTTGAACACCCAAGCAGAGGAGAACCTACAAACTACCAAGGAGTTAAACAGTGCCCTTAATAAAACGGCTAACACTCGTGTTAATTGCGTGCTGCCTACTGATGTCATGCAGCAACTCGAAGCCTCCCGTCGTCGTGCAGCAAATGCAGCCATTACCAGCAATATTAACAACTCATTGCCCGCCACCCGTAGCAATGACAAACAACACGGCAGATAACGCCGTGCTTACTTTAAAACTGTTATATGACCAATACGGGTTATGCGCTAATAGATTAGCTGTACTTATTGAATACCTAAAGCAACAAGGGGGCAATAATGCTAAATGAGTATGGTATTAATGATTATTCATCCATTTTACAGCTAATCACAGTAGGTATATTTATTTTATATACCCGTTCAACCCGTAAAGAGACAGCCTCAGCAGCTGAAATGGAAAAATTAAAAGACAAAGTAAGTAGCCTAGAGGTTGAGTTACAAGGGTTAAAAGCTCAACTATCAGCCATTGATAGCGGCTTAAAAATGATTCAAAAATGGCTATACAGCAATAATAGCAAATGAGGATAACCATGAAATTTAATGAATTTATAGCTAAAGAACAACGCCTCGCAATACTAATATTATTGTTGCAAAGCAATTCTTACAGAACTAATAGCTCACTTGCCTATAGCTTTTTAGACCAACAAGCCCTAGCGCTAAGTGATGATAAGCTAAAAACAGAATTAACTTGGTTAGAAGAACAAGGGCTAGTTAGTCTTGAGCGTTTAGAAAGTGTCTATATTATTACCCTTACTAAACGAGGTGCAGATGTAGCTAAGGGATTAGCTTTTAATGATGGTGTAAGCCGTCCAGAGGTTGTTTAGCATGGGCAGAAAATCAACCGTAGAAATGCTACCACTTGAGGTACGTACATTTTTCCAAAAACTATTAAGAGAAAACCAACTTACTATAGATGGTATGTTTCAATCGGTTTATGAAAAATTCCCCGAACATTGCCCAAGTAGAAGCGCTATAGCCCGTAGTAGTAAGAAGTTTAAAGAAGCAGCCGAGGAAATAAGCAAAATAGAAAGTATTTCTAGTGCTATGGTTGCAGAAATGGGCGAAAACCCCAACGATAAGAC
>CALYQH010000275.1 GCA_945283395.1 uncultured Ventosimonas sp.
TACCTACGTTTAATGACTGTAGGTGGTTCATCTGGAGGTAAATTATGACGCACCGGAGGATTATATTCATCATCAGGTATTTTACCAGTTAGCTGCTCGGCTATCTGTGCAACTGCATCTTTACCTAAAGACTTAGATGCTTTACTGACTAAATTAGCTCTATTAATATTTACTTTTTGGTCTAACGAAGTCATTAGCTTTATCTCTTTACCTTCTCCTCTAGCAGTAAAAGCTGCTTTGACTTCATGCGTTTGAGTGTCAATTAAATTAAACTCAGCCACAATTGTTAAATTTAATGTTTTAGAATAAGTATTAGTATATTGAATATTCATTACATTATCAGAGAACTCAATATCTGATAAACGTCCAAATAACACATAGTCTGCTCCATCAAAATCGCCTTGATCAATACGCGCTATAATATCATGAATATTATCATATTCAGGGTCTCCAGAGTATGGCCGGCCCTGAATTAGATCTAATAACCCAGACTTTCTAATTTCACCCTTCACATCACCCACAAACTTATGTAATTCAGTTTGATTAATATAGGTATAGGTACCTTCAACTTTATTATAAGAATCGGTAGACCTATCTATATAGTCTCTAGCTCTACCATCATGTGAATTATTCACATTGGCTTTATGCTTATAATCTACTACATTAATGTAATCTTTGACTTTTTCCTCATAAGCTAAGTCAGTTACTGCAACTTTAGGTTTTACTACTTCTGTTTGCTCATGTGCTTGCTCTTGGGCTACTGCACCAAAAGACAATGTAGCTATCAACATTCCAATTAATATACGCATAATTTATTACTCATCGTTTTTGAGTCTTGCGGATTTCCTTTTCATCCATCCACTCTGAAACCCCAGACTCTACATTAAATAATTCTAAAGTAAATTTATAATATACATCATTTACTGTTTTTGTCTTTTTGTAAATAGAAGTAAGAGTTCCCTCCAAACGGTATTTAGCAGCGATCATATTGCCGGTTTTGGCCACGGTAGATTCTTTATATAAACCACTTTCATTTTGTAATTTCAGATGATCTACTTGGCTTTGCATTCTTACATTATCACTTGCGAAGCGCGCTACTCCAGATTTCATTAATTGATTTTTGATAGAATCAGTTACACTACGAGTATCTATATATTCAGCCGTTTTATTCTGCACATCATACACTTGAATAACAGGGCGGCCACGTAACACCCCCGACTGAGCTAAAGAGCGTGCCATTTTTTCAGCAATCATTTGTAAATCAGTAGATCCAAAAGTGACAGTCACCACCTCAACGGCATTTGGATCTCCATAACTAACCTCTTTCTCACTTCTAACCATAGGAGAGTTATCAGCACAACCAGCTAAAATTAAAGCTGCTGCTACTAAAGAAAAACCTTGTACTTTTAACATATTATTATCCTATCCAAAAAATAAATTTATTTAGGTTCTTGGATTTCAATACGGAAATCCACAGCTGTAACAAGAGGTGCTGTACTGGTTATAAAAGTACTTTGTCCTCCATAGATGAGTTTACTTTTCCAGCTTTCTTCATTACCTACTGGAAACCCCTGATCATCTAACCATAGAAAACGGTAATTAATATTTTTGTTGGAGCTTGACGTATTGTTAAGCGCCACTTTAACCAATAAAAAGCCATTTACGCGTGACTTTTGAGTCTGTGACACTTCAATAGATTTAACCTTACCCATTTCAACAACATTAGGATGTTGAGATGAACATCCCATAAGGGTTAAAACTCCCAATACAAGAGCCATTATTAATTTTCGATGCATAAAAAATACTCCCTAACTTATAAACATTTATATGATATCAGTATCTCAATATTATCAAGGAAGGTAAACTTTATTTCCTATTTGAACTAATTGGATTACTTGATAATTATTACTAATCATTACCTTAATTTGCTGCCCATTAGGTAAACCAATAGCATGTTCACCTTTGGGTAAAGTTAATCTAGCAATTTGCATACTATTTGGTAAAGTTCGCCAAGTTCTTAGATCAGCTTGCTCTAAAAGAGCACCAACTATTCCTATAGCTAAACCAGCCCAAGGACTGACTTGTTTATTTAACTGTTGCTGAGCTAATGCTCTAGCGGTAGCTCTTATCGTAGTTCTTAATAAAATACTAGGCAAGTCATCACGTAAAGCTCGCCGTGACATAGCCTCTATATTAGTAATCTCAGTGAGTAGGTAAGCTTTACCATCAATAAAGACAGTATTGTATGATGAACCATAATCGGTTTGGCTAATAACAGGTAAAGAAATCGCTACTTGGATAACACCATCTTTAGTAGATATTGGTATATTTAGATGAAAAGATTCTCTTTTAGGGGCTAATCCTGATTGCATCACAATTAAAACATCAGATTGATCATCCGGTCTATTAATGTTATTGGCCAAATTAGCTAATGCATTATTCAAAATAGGAGTATCAGGCATCAATTCAATAGCATTTCGATAGCCAGGAGCAGCTAAATCACGTTCACCTAAAGCTTCATAAATATAACCTGCTAAATAATGACTAAATGCGCTTTGATAACTATTTTTTAAATTAACAACACTAGGAGTGTTTAAAGTAGCAATAGGATAACCATTTAAATCTTCAACTTTAGTTTGAATTCCTTGCTCTTCTACTGCTTGCTCTTGTTTTGTATAAAGCAAATCATGTACTTCGGCAATTAATGCTTCTCTTTCGTGGCTCTGTCTAATAGCTACTCGTGCAGAGGGCCAATCACCCATAGCCAAATAATTTAGAGCCATTTGATTAGTTAACATGACTTTTTCATAGTCATAACCTTCATAACGTTTTATTTTATCATTAAGTAAAAAAGCAAAAGTATCATTTACATATTTAGTAGGGTTAGCTCTAACTTCATTTTCCCAAGCTTCTATTTGCTGATCCGCTGTCATCCATGCGCCTTGACTAGCCTGTAGATCTCCCTTTAACCTAAGTAACTCTCCCTTTTCCATAAAATACAATAAATCCTTTTCTTTATTTTGATTATTTTTCTCTAATGAAGCCAATGCATGATCAATGTCTCCATTATTAATATTTTGACTAATATTTGTTAGTTCTCTATCATAG
>CALYQH010000276.1 GCA_945283395.1 uncultured Ventosimonas sp.
ATGCAAGTGAATGCTATGCTTGAACAATTATATGTGGCTAGCAAGGCTCCTGAAACTAAACGTTCTGTTTTAGAAAAATACCAAGCTCAAGCTAATACCATATTAGATAAGGCGGTAGGCTGGGATGTATTAAAACCTGAAGTCGTTAAACTCTATACTGCTAGTTTCACCGATACAGAGTTAGCCCAACTTATTGAGTTTTACCAATCGCCTACTGGTCAAAAAATGGTTAAACAATTGCCGTTAGTGACTATGCAAACCGACCAGCTCATCCAAAAGAAAGTTATACAAAATGCTGTACCTCAAATTAACACTTTGATAGAGAATATGGCAAAAGATCTTGGGGTATCATTAAAGAAGAATGGTCGTAAATGATAACTATGGCAGATAATATAAAGGCTGCTTTATTAGCGGCTTTTATGCCTAGTTTTTTTAATATTGAAGACGAAAGCCAGTTCCATCATAAAGGAAAGCAAACTCACTATAAGGTTGTGTTAGTGAGTGATGCTTTTGAGGGGCTGTCTACCGTTAAGCGCCATCAATTAGTTTATAGTGCTTTAGGCGATTTAATGCAACAGTTTCACGCCTTAGCTTTGCATACCTATTCACTTAATGAATGGCATTCCAACACTCTCGATACTATAGCTGCAAGCCCCGTATGTCATGGTGGTGGCCTGCATGATTTGCAAGCTAATTAATTAATAATAAATAGATTAGCTAACATTGAGCTAATTAACTAACTTTTGAAGAAGATATTTTATGGTTAACCATGCCTTGTTGCTAGTTAATTTAGGTTCCCCTAATTCGCCTCAAGTTCAGGATGTTAAGTCTTATTTAAAAGAATTCTTAATGGACCGCTACGTAATTGATTTACCTTGGCCAATTCGTAGGTTGCTAGTTGCCATGATTCTAATGAAACGTCCTGAACTGAGTAGTCATGCCTATCAAAGTATTTGGTGGAAAGAGGGATCGCCTTTAAGGGTCTTGAGTGAACGTTTACAAAGAATGATGCAAATGCATTGGCAGCATGGAACTGTAGTGATGGCTATGCGTTATGGCCAACCTAGTATAGAATCAGTGTTGTTAACTTTGGTTAAACAAGATGTAAAAGAAATAACTTTAGCTCCTCTATATCCCCAGTTTGCCGACAGTACAATAACAACTGTAGTGGAGGAGGTAAAAAGAGTAGTTAAAAAGCATGCTATAAATGTAATATGGCATATATTACCTCCTTTTTATCAAAATTCTCTCTACATTCAAGCATTAGTTAATAATGCCCAAGATGCATTGCAACAAGATTACGATCATCTATTATTGAGTTTTCATGGGGTTCCTGAGAGGCATATTCATAAGTTGGTCAATGATCCTGCGCATAGCTTGCAAGTAGTTCATAGTAGTGAGATAGATGGTCGCTATTTAGAGGTTTGTTATCGTACTCAATGTTTAAAAACTGCTGAATTATTTGCTGAGCAAGCTAAGTTACCAAAGGATAAGTGGTCTGTATCTTTCCAATCAAGGTTAGGCCGTACTAAGTGGATTGAGCCTTATACTGATATGTATTTGAACAAGTTGTTAGCAAAAGGAGTTAAGAAACTGTTAGTCATGTGCCCTGCTTTTGTGGCTGATTGTTTAGAAACATTAGAAGAAATAGGAATTAGAGGGCGTAAACAGTTTTTAGAAGGGGGGGGAACGTTGTTTGAATTAATTCCTTGTCTGAACGATCATCCTTCTTGGGTAGTAGTTTTGAATCAATTATGCCAACCAGAGCAGACTAAACCTGTCATTTTTTAAGAAAATGGCCCTTTAAATTTGCATCAGATCTATAAAACGGGGCGTTGCTTGTTGATCAATATGGAGGTCTTTGAAATTAAATAAAGAAGTATCTGCTAGTTGAGAAGGGGTAACATTTTTTAATGCTCTAAAAATAATTTCTATTCGACCAGGATGTTGTTTTTCCCAGCTTTGCAACATGTCTTTAATAACTTGGCGTTGGAGGTTATCTTGTGACCCACAAAGATTACAAGGAATAATGGGAAATGCTTTAAGCTGAGCATAGCTTATGATATCTTTCTCGGCACAATAGGCGAGAGGCCTAATTAAAATATTGCGTTTATCATCTGCTAATAGTTTAGGAGGCATAGCTTTTAAGGTGCCACCATAAAACAAATTTAAAAAGAATGTTTCTACTATATCGTCTCTGTGATGACCAAGAGCCACTTTAGTGGCACCTATTTGATCGGCATAGGTATATAGTGCACCTCTTCTAAGTCTTGAGCAAAGTGAACAGGTTGTCTTCCCTTCGGGGATTTTCTCCTTTACGATTGAGTAAGTATCTTTTTCTATAATGTGATAGTCAACACCTATAGCGTTTAAGTAGGCAGGTAGTATATGTTCTGGAAAGCCTGGTTGCTTTTGATCAAGATTAACAGCCACGATCTTGAAATTGATAGGGGCTACTTTTTGTAAATAGAGTAATATGTCTAATAGTGTGTAACTGTCTTTGCCACCAGATAAGCAGACCATGACCTTATCGCCATCTGCTAGCATGTTATAGTCAGCAACAGCTTCTCCAACTAAGCGTCGCAGGCGTTTTTGTAATTTGTTTTGATTGACTGATAATGTACTCATAAAGACAAAATCCACAGGCAATTAGCAAAACGGCGTATTTTACTGCAACTTTTGGCTGCTGCATAATTTTATTATTAAAAGTAATGTAACATAACTATGAGTTTCATTTTATTTTTAGCAGATAACTAGCTAAAATGAGAAATTAATTATCAAGAGTAGATATTAGTAGGGAATGGTTAATAAATTTATTGTTGAATGCCCCCAATGTAAAATGCATTTTTTTGTAACGGATGAGTTATTAACCGCTGCAATGGGAAACCTGAGTTGTGGTGTTTGCTTACATATTTTCAATGGTAATGATTATATCTTAAATCAAGCAATAGATAATAACCTTGTAAATGATTCTTCAACAGAATCAGTACTAGCTACCAATGATAATTCAAATGTTACTGATAATGCCATTAGTCATTCCAAGCAAGCTTGTGATAATTATTTGGAAGAATATTGGCGAGAAGTAGTAAATAAGTTTTC
>CALYQH010000277.1 GCA_945283395.1 uncultured Ventosimonas sp.
TCTACCAGTAGGGAAGTTAACATAAGTTCAGCATTGCTTTTTGTCCCAGAAAGTTTCTTAAAATTAGGTTGCATTAGTGCTATATAAGCTTGTTGCGGTTTTTCTGGAAAAGCTAAAGATGAAAGACCAATAGTGGCTAAAGCACCAAGCCCTGATATTGTTCCTGTGATGGCTATTAAAATAAGCCAAGGAAGTGCCCATAAACCTAACAGGCTATGACAATCGTAGCTAAGCGCATGTAGTCCCTTGCTCCATCTTATTTTTATAAAATGGCGAAGCCGCCAACTATGTATTATTAATCCACTTATTATAAGTAAACATAGCACTATACCAAATAAACTAATGATAATACGCCCAATGAACCCAGCATAAAATGTTTTATGTAGAGTGATGAGGGTATCTAATGCTTGAGTTGGTAATTGTTGTTCTCCTGTCATGGTATTTAAAGTTAAAATGCAGTTATTAGGAGGTATACAGAAACTGATACTAGGATTGTAAGGTTGTGGCAATAAGATATTAATATGACTGAAACTTACTCCTTTGTCTTTAGCAATAGATATAAGTTGTTCTAACGATAGTGGTTGCTTATAGGTGGCAGCAAGGGCAGGTTGCCACCAGTTGTAGAGTTCTTCTTTAGCCAAGCTCCAAGTGCCTGTAAAGCAAATAATAAAAAGCATGGTTCCAAATAATGCACCTATGCCTCCGTGTAACGTGAGATTATTTTTTTTACTGCTAAGTAACATTAGGCTACCTTTGCTAATAAAAAAATCAAGCAGGTTAAGACAATGATCCAACCATAACTACGTGCTAGTAATTGTCTTAAATTATTAGCAAAAAGTGACCAATAGAGAAAAACAATTGAAAAAGGTAAAGTTAAGTAAACGGCAGCATATAGTTTATTGAGATTATTGGCTGAAGGATAATAATGTACCCAAAGGCAGGCTAATTCAATAGTGCCTAATAAGAATGCTATTATAATTAAACAAATAACAATAACATTTGTCTTGGTACTTTGCCCTAATAACATTAGAACTGTCCTTTTAAACTCACCATAAAGTTTCTTGGTTCTCCATATCTATTATTCCAACTAGAGCTAAATAACGTTTGATAATATTTTCTATCAAATAAATTATTGGCATTCAAAGCAATAGACCAGTGTTTATCTATTTTATAAGCTAACCTAGCACTAGCTATACCATATCCCCCTTGAGTTAGTTTAACTTTTTGCGAAGTTACACTATAATCACTTTGTGCTTCTAGCCCTGCGCCAATACTCCAGCGTCTATCCTGCCATGGTAAATCATAATTAGTCCATAATTTCAAAAGGTTTCTAGGGGTAAAGGAAGAATAGCTTTCGCCAGATGAAGCTATGCTATCTTTAAGGTATTTTGTTTTAGTATAGGTATAGCCAGCATAGACTAACCAGTTAGGGGTAATATGCCCGTTAGCTTCTAACTCAAACCCTTGGCTACGCACTTTGCCGCCGCTTGTGTAATAACTATTAAATCCAGCCCCCGGATGCGCAGGATCCACTTGTGGGTTGTTTTCTAAATCTATTCGAAATACTGCCATAGATACATCTAAAGTATCTTTTATTAGTTCACTTTTTATACCTGTTTCGTAAGTTTTACCTTCTACTGGAGAGAGAAAATCCCCGCCCCAGGTACGTTTGTCTTGAGGTTGATAAACTTCAGCGAAACTAGCATACCAAGACCAATTCTTAGCAAAGTCCCATATAATACCGCCATAAGGGGTGAATTTACGATGAGGTTTGAAATGATAGGTTGGAGCTTCTTGTTCCCACCAGCTTAGTCTTCCTCCACCCATTAATGTGAGGGGGTCAAATATTTTTATCCGACCTAATGTATATATTCCTTTTTGAGTAATGGATGTTGTACCATTACTGGTATAGCTAGTTAAGTTAGGTTTCGGTACACTATGTGGATCCCAAAGGTATACGTTGACAGGTACATTGAGAGCTGGATAAAAATTAGCTGAATATTGCTTCGTTTTTCCTTTTGTATAAGTAGAGCCTACTAATAACTCATGGGTTCTCTCTAAAAATTTTATGGGTCCTGTTAGATTAGCATCTATACCTATATTGCTATTTTTAAACTTATAACCAGCTCCAGTTAATCTAGCACCATTGCCTGTCAAAGGGTCTATTGCCCCATTAGCACCTGCATAAATAAGCTGAGAATTAAACTTTTGGTATTCAGTACTGACTTTACCTTTCCAGCCAGCACCTAAATTTTGCTCTAATGAGCTAAAAGCGCGATAAGTTTCCCAATTAAATTTATTCCAGCTAGCGTCCAAATAAGTATCTCTGGATAGATGTAAATCTGAGCCATCTTTTGCCATAGGTAGGCCAGCCATGCTAGTAGTAGAGATAGTTCTTTGATATTGACTTCCCAATGTTAATAGGGTATTGGGAGTTAAATCGAATTCAGTAATACCATAAAGTAATCTATTACCTTGATCTGTTTGATGGGTAAAGTAGTCTTTATCTTCATAAGCTGCTACTGCGCGTGCTCTAATTGTTCCCGCTTGGTTGAGTGGCCCACCTACGTCAATTTCTCCTCGGTATCTATCCCAACTTCCGGCCATAAGGTTAACACTGCTTGCAAAATAGGATTGAGGTTTTTTCCTAACAAGATTAACGGTGGCCGCAGGATTTCCTGTGCCATGCAATAGCCCATTAGATCCCCTTAGTATCTCAACTCTCTCGTAAACAGCCATATCTTGTGGAGCACTTGCTGTATTACCTAACAATACTGGAACACCATCTATTTCGTAAGAGTCTATTTTAAATCCCCTTACATAAAATCCTGTAGTTAACTGTTCAAATTGCTTAATTGTTACGCCAGTAGCTTTCTGCATGGCTTCTTCTAGATAAGTTATATTTTGTTGATCCATTCGCTCACGTGTGATGACACTAGCTGACTGAGGAATTTCTCTGGGTTTAAGAGCCATTTTAGAAACAGTTGTTGTATTAGGTGATTGGTAACTATTGCCTTTTTCCGATACTTCTAATATTGGTAAGCTAATTGTTTCTTCTTGGCTGGTTTGTTCTGCCGACAAAGATGGACTAAG
>CALYQH010000278.1 GCA_945283395.1 uncultured Ventosimonas sp.
ATTCTCAACTAGTAAAAGATTTTTTAATAACGCAACTAAGAAGTGAACCGCATGAAGTATTTGGATGCATATTTTTTAGATAGCAAACACAGAGTTATTAACTATGAGAATTTATTTTATGGCACCATCAACCAATCAACCGTCTACCCAAGGCAAGTATTAAAACGTTGTTTGTATTTTAATACCGCAGCGGTTATTTTTGCCCATAATCATCCATCTGGTAATAATGAGTCTAGTGAATCAGACAAAATGCTTACTAAACAATTGGTAGACGCATTATCATACATAGATGTAAAAGTACTAGATCATCTTATCATAGGTGACAATGAACCTTTTTCTATGGCTGAATGGGGAATGTTTTAGATGACATTTAGAGTTTTAAAACTTAAAGAGTAAATAAATTATCAATAATTAACTAGTGAGGCGCTAACCAGTTATAGTAACATGATAACTATCGGGGCTAGTGTCTTTATGAGTTAATATCCTAAAAAAAACCTAAACTAACCTCAAATAACTTTTCCACATCCCTTATATACTTCTTATCCATTACTAATAAAATTAAATGATCCTCCGACTCTATGAGCAAATCACTATGGGCTATGATAACCTCATCACCACGAATAATAGCTCCTATTGTGGCGCCAGGAGGTAGCGCAATATGCGCTACTAAACGACCTACTACCTTACTAGAACTTGTATCTCCATGAGCGATAGCCTCGATAGCTTCAGCTACTCCCTGATGCAGTGAATGGACGCTCACAATATCGCCACGTCTAACATGAGCAAGTAAGCTACCAATAGTAATAAGCTGAGGATTAATAGCTATATCTATAGTATTAGCTTGAATTAGCGACACATAAGCTGGATTATTAACAATGGTCATCACTTTTTTGGCACCTAATTGCTTAGCTAATAATGATGACATAATATTAGCCTCATCATCATTGGTTAATGCTAAAAAGATATCAGCTTCTGCTATGTTTTCCTCTATTAATAAATCTTTATCAGAAGCACTACCCTGCAAGATAATACTAGTATCCAACATCTCTGATAATTCGCGACACCTTGTTGTGCTATGTTCAATAATTTTTACTTGATAACGTGTTTCAATCGCCTCAGCAAGGCGTTCGCCAATACTTCCTCCGCCAGCTATTACAATACGTCTATTGGCTGACTCGGCTCGTCTTAACAATGAAATAATAGCCCGGATATTATGTTTAGCAGCAATAAAAAATACAATATCATCCACCTCAATAATAGTTTCACCATAAGGTAAAATGGGTCTATCTCTTCTATAAATAGCCACAACCCGTAAATCGACCTTAGGTAAATATTCTCCTATTCGTTGCAATTGCTGTCCTACTAATGTCCCACCATAATAAGCTTTCACTGCCACTAATTGTGCTTTTCCTTCAGCAAAATCTATCACCTGAATAGCACCCGGATATTCTATAAGACGTTTAATATGATTTGTAACTAACTGCTCAGGACTAATAAGCACATCTACTGGTATGGCTTGATCTGAAAAAAGCTCATCTCTATTTAGATAAACAGATTCCCTGATACGTGCTATACGAGTAGGAGTATGGAAGAGAGTATAGGCAACTTGGCAAGCAACCATATTTACTTCATCGCTATTAGTAACAGCTACTAACATGTCAGCATCATCAGCTCCTGCTTGGCGTAATATAGTAGGAAAAGAAGCCATCCCTTTTATAGTACGAATATCAAGTCTATCGCCTAAATCTCTTAAACGTTCGACATTGGTATCTACAACAGTGATATCATTAGCTTCTCTTGCTAAATTTTCAGCAAGGGTTCCACCAACTTGTCCTGCCCCAAGAATGATAATTTTCATTGACTTAACATATTAATAATTAAATAAAAGAATGATTTAACCAAAAAATTATAATACACTTTCACCACCATTTTACATATGGCAATACTATTATCGAAACAAATTAAAGGAAATAATATGAAAAAAGTACTACAAAGTGCGTTAACAATTTTTATTTTTATAGGGCTTATCGCGTGTGGTAACTCTAATGATCCTAAAAGTATAGTCGAAAATTTCTACCAAAATATTGCCAGTAAGAAGTTTGATAAGGCAATAAATATGATTTATTTAGGTGACCTAAAAGATTCAGAAATGACTAAAGCTAGAGATAAAATAGTTATGATGATATCTGTCTTATCCGAAGAGATAGAAAAGGCTGGGGGGCTTAAATCCATAGAAATAAAACAAATTAAACTGTCTAAAGATGGGAAAAAGGCAACAGTTGAACACATAGTTCATTTAAATAAAAAAGACATTAAAGAAAATATGAAATTGATTCAAGATAATGGTAAATGGAAAATTCAAATCCACTAAACATGTCTTGCTTTTTTAGTAAAACATTAATTTTCCTAATAGGGTTAATATTAAGTTATTCAATAATGGCTGACGAGCAACAGCCATTATTACTTCCAGCTAAATTAATAATTCAATCAGGTGACCTTATATTTAGAGAAGGAACTCAACCTGTTAGCGATGTAGTACTTAATCTTGATACCAGCGGCTATAGCCATGTGGGGATGCTCTATAAAAATGAACAGACCCAAATATGGTATGTTCTACATGCAACGCCGTCTGAAATAAAAGGTAAGCCTGATAGTGTCGTACTAGATACTTTAGCCTTCTACTTATCTTCACAGAATGCAAAAAAATATGCTATTTACCGAGTTCAGGCAACTAATGAACAACATCAGCAAGCTGTTAACTTTGCGCTTAGCCAACAAGGTACTCCTTTTGATATCACAGCCAAACAAGGAACCTATTGTACTTTATTAATGTTAGATGCATGGAAAGCAGCCAGTATTGACTTGCAAGTATCCTTCTCAAGAATAGAATTACCATTCGTCGCTGGAGACTATCTGCTACCAAAAGATTTAAGAGCATCACCCAAACTAACAGAAATATATACAGATCAAATAAACTAACTTCTCAAATAAAAAATAAAAAAAGTATTTGACTAAGGTACAGCAGAGTGTATAATGCGCGCCTCACTTAGAGAGAGAAAGCGAAAGTATCTCTGAGAG
>CALYQH010000279.1 GCA_945283395.1 uncultured Ventosimonas sp.
TTTAACAAATTTTTGCTGGTCTGTACCCTTGAAATTAAAACGACCAACGTAAGCCCGAGAGGGTATTTCATAACTGCCTATTTGAATGATATCTAAACCATCGGAAATTTGTTGCCAAACAGTTTTATCACCTTGTAGATTATCACGACTTTGATCAACACAAGCTAATTTAACAGTTTCACCTATTTCAATAGTACCTTTATCAGGTTGTTCTGTCCCCATTATCATTTTAAAAAGGGTTGATTTACCTGCACCATTGCCACCTATCACTCCGACAATAGCTCCTTTAGGAATTGCAAAAGAAAGATTATCTATTAATAGCCTATCACCATATTCTTTAGAGACATTATGTAATTCTATTACCTTATCTCCTAAACGTGGCCCTGGTGGAATATAGATTTCATTCGTTTCGCTACGTTTTTGGAATTCTTGTGATTGCATTTCTTCAAAACGTGCTAACCGAGCTTTTGATTTAGCTTGACGAGCTTTTGCTCCTTGTCTTACCCATTCCAACTCAGCCTTCATAGCTTTTTGATGGGTGGCTTCTTGTTTGGCTTCTTGTTCTAAGCGAGCTGCTTTAGCTTCGAGCCAACCCGAATAATTACCTTCATAGGGAATACCGTAACCTCGGTCTAATTCTAAAATCCAACCTGCTACATTATCTAGAAAATATCTATCATGAGTAACAGCAACTACTGTTCCTGGGAAATCATGTAAAAAATGCTCAAGCCAAGCAACTGACTCTGCATCTAAGTGATTAGTAGGTTCGTCTAACAATAACATATCAGGCGCTGACAGTAGTAAGCGGCATAAGGCAACACGACGTTTTTCACCGCCTGATAAGTTGCTCACTTTAGCATCCCATTCAGGTAGTCTTAGGGCGTCAGCAGCAATTTCTAATTGTCGCTCTAGATTATGACCATCGGCGGCTTGGACAATAGCTTCTAATTTGGCTTGTTCGGCGGCTAGTGCTTCAAAATCAGCATCAGGTTCTGCATAAGCAGCATATACTTCATCTAAACGCGCTTGAGCTTGTTTAATTTCATCAACCGCTTCTTCAACTACTGCTCGCACGGTTTTATTAGGGTCAAGTTGAGGCTCTTGCGGTAAATACCCTATCTGAATACCGGGCATAGGGCGTGCTTCACCGTCTATTTCAGTGTCTACGGCTGCCATAATTTTCAATAAAGTGGATTTACCTGCCCCGTTTAAGCCCAGTACACCAATTTTTGCACCAGGAAAGAAAGATAAAGAAATATCCTTGAGAATTTGTCGTTTGGGGGGAACAATCTTGCTCACCCTATTCATAGTATAAACGTATTGTGCCATGACCAACCTGTAATAATATGATTAATACTTATTTCATTTGAAAGGGGCATTATACCTGTTTTTAAGAGAAAGTTATGCTGCCAACTGACAAAGTTAAAATATAACTAACTAAAATTTAATGAAGCTTTTTGGTTAGGCCAAACACTAATAATTAGATAGCTTTTTGAAAAAACAGATGGTTAAAGTTTGATTAAGTTAACATTTCATGAAAATAAAGCCTATCAAGTAAAGCTAATATATTGATAATAACTAGCATTTAACTTAAATTAATTTATTAAAATGCAAGATAAAGAAAAACAGGTGAAAACACAATGGTATTTTTATTAAAAACTTATATAGCTTTTAAGACGAATTTCATAGCCTTTAAAGATAATAATTTAAATATGTGGGAGATATTATTATGATAACTAAATTATCTAAGGCCGTTACAACAGTATCTATGCCTTTACTAGTGCTGATGGGCACTGTTACGCTAACTTATGCTGATGATACCGAAATTTATTTTAATACTGATAAGAATAAAGTTAAACCTAATGTGCTGTTTATCTTAGACAAATCTACTTCTATGAGGAAAACGCCAGCAGGTAAGGCCGAGGATTTTGATAATGGCCAAGTATCAAAAATAAATTTACTAAAAGAAGCATTACAACTCATTTTTGATAATAAAGAAAAATCCATTAAAGGCATGAGAGTTGGCTTGATGACATTTTCAAGTGATGCTGTTTTACAGCGTGAAATGCTTGATATAGATGAGATAGATGAAAAAAGAAATATAGAACATCTTAATCCTATTTATCATAACGATGGCACAACTACTTTTGATCAATCTATCTGGATTACTAGTAATGATGGTTATCAAAACTTGCAAGGTAATGGTTATCCAAATTTTACAAGAACAGATGGCAAGAATGGGATGGATATAGAAGGTGGCCATAAAACTAATCTCAAGCTCTCAGGTAACAAAATTTTTGGGTTTCGCTTTGATAATATATTAATAAAAAATCCTCAAGGTGCAAATAATGCCGGATCTGGTGAAGGAGCACCTGATTACGGGGTAGTTAAAGCAGAACTAAAAATAAAGATGACACTGAATAAAAAAAGTTTTATTAATATTTATGTTGACCCTGAAGCGGATTCGGTCTATTTCCGTCAACGTACCGCTTTTGATTTATCAAATAGGGTTGCGAAAGCCAGAAAAGCAGGTGATGTTTATCACATTACCTGTCCTTTAGATAAAGGTGGTGATTGGAAGACATGTAATGTAACAGATTTAGTGAGAACAATCATTTCATCAAAAGACTGGAAAGATGGCAATGCTATTAGCTTTATTTTAGAAAATGTAACTGGAAACAATGGACTGCAAATAACTAGTGGAGAGTACGCTAGCACTATAGGTAAGATAATTATCTCTGATAATGCTGCTGAGAAATCTAAGTTAACTATTACTGCAAAAAATAATGCAATAGCTTTAAACAAGAGAACTAAGAAAGAAGCCATTTTAGATAGTGGATTTGCCATTGATGCCAAGGGTCTAACAGAAGTTAACAGAGCATTATTAGCTGGTTCAATGTATGTAAGTAATATTCCTCATACAGGAAAGGCAGGCCCTTATCATGATGATGGTTCCAAAAAAACATTATATACAAAATCGGAATTTGTAGAGTCTACTGCCAGCCCTTTAGTTGAGGGGTGCCAGTTGACACATTTTATACTAATGTCAGATGGTCAACCTAATACTCCTCAT
>CALYQH010000280.1 GCA_945283395.1 uncultured Ventosimonas sp.
AATCAATTTTTCATTGGGAATAGTAATTAAGGAGTCGACATGTTCTACTAACGCTGCAATACCCTCATCAGCAACTTTACTGCGCTTGCGTCCTTCAAAGACAAAAGGGCGGGTTACTACGGCGACAGTTAAAATACCCATTTCTTTTGCCACTTGAGCAATGACAGGAGCTGCACCTGTCCCTGTTCCGCCCCCCATACCAGTGGTAATAAATACCATATTGGTACCTCGCAAGGCTTCAGCAATGCGTTCTTTATCTTCTAAAGCGGCTTGTCTACCTACGTCGGGATTAGTCCCAGCTCCTAGGCCTTTAGTGATATTAGCACCTAATTGTAAAATAGAACCGCCAGAAATACTTTTCAAAGCTTGTGCATCGGTATTTGTACAAACAACCTCAACTCCTTCGATATTGCTACGTATCATGTGATTCACAGCATTACCGCCACCGCCGCCAACACCTATCACCTTGATTACTGCATTGAGCTGAGCTTCTACCATTTCAAACATTGCCTCTCTCCTAAACATCGATAACTCGCCTTGTTATCTATATCTTGTTATTTTAACTTTAGCTAGCACTAATATCTAGTATCCTAAAGTAATATATTAATAAAAAAACCAAGAAATTTATAATTTAATCTGTAAAAATTTAATTTCAATCAATTAATTTAGCTAATTTTAGCTAAAAATTACCCTGTACCCATTTTTTAAAACGAGAAAATAGCGAAATATTTTCTTTATTGCTTCTACTTATTAATTCTGAATTACTATCATCTAACTGTTTCTGAGCACCATATAAAAGTAAACCTACTGCGGTAGAGTAAATGGGATTCTGGATAACACTTTCCAAACCTCTAACATTATAAGGGACACCTAATCTAACTGGCATATGGAAAATTTCCTCAGCTAACTCGACAGCGCCTTCCATTTTAGCTGTACCACCTGTTAATACAACACCGGCAGCAATCATATCCTCATAGCCACTACGCCGCAGTTCCTTTTGCACGAATTTAAATAACTCTTCATAGCGAGGCTCTACTACTTCAGCCAATGCCTGCCGAGAAAGTTCTCTAGGTGGACGTTCGCCTACACTAGGAACTTTAATCATTTGCCCTGCACCAGCGAGTTTAGCTAAAGCGCAGGCATAACGAATTTTGATTTCTTCAGCATATTGAGTAGGAGTGCGCAATGCCATAGCAATATCATTAGTAACCTGATCGCCAGCAATTGGAATAACCGCCGTATGACGAATAGCACCTTCTGTATAAATGGCCATATCCGAAGTGCCGCCACCTATATCAATTAGACAAACGCCTAATTCTTTTTCATCTTCTGTTAAAACAGCATAAGAAGAAGCTAGTTGTTCTAGAATAATATCATCGACCTCTAAACCACATCTTCTTACACATTTCTCCACATTCTGTGCAGCATTGACAGCACAAGTGACCACATGCACTTTAGCCTCTAAGCGTACGCCATACATGCCTAAAGGTTCTCTCACACCTTCTTGATTATCTATAACATAATCTTGTGGTAAAGTATGTAACACTCGCTGATCGGCAGGAATAGCCACAGCTTTGGCAGAATCTAATACTCGCTCAATATCAGCTTTAGTTACTTCACCCTCTCTAATAGCTACAATACCATCTGAGTTAAGGCTACGAATATGACTCCCCGCAATCCCTACATAAGCTGAATATATTTGACAGCCAGCCATTTGCTGAGCTTCATCTATAGCATATTGAATAGATTGGACTGTAGATTCAATATTAACTACAACACCTTTTTTTAAGCCACGAGAAGGATGAGAACCTATTCCTACCACCTCTACCTGACCAGCAGATGAAACTTCTCCTACAAGGGCTACTACTTTAGAAGTGCCCACATCTAAGCCTACAATCATTTTGCTACTATTTTCTTGCGCCATAATGAGTTCTCTATTTTCCAACTATCAAAGCATTTGTTACATAAAGACCAGAGTTATAAAATGCTTTTCGCAATTTCGTACCTAAAATGGCTTATTATGAAGCGTTTTTTACTGGCTTGCCACCATCTTACTAGGATTAGTAGCCATTTCTTTAGATGGATCTTTCCAAGCTACTGCCAAACCATTACTATAACGTAAATCTACACTAGCTATATTAGCTATTTTTCCTTTCAAATTAGCCTCGTAAGCTCTGGCAAAACGACGTACTTTTTCCACTAAATCATCATTTCCTAATATTAATTTAAGGCCTGTGTTAGTTGTCAGAGCCCAACTTCCTCTTTCATCTAGGCTAAGCGAAGTTATAGCATATTCCATAGGGCGTAACAATTGACTAATAATTTGATATTGTTGCATAACTTGCGATTGAGCATAGTCAGGGCCATCTAATAAAGGTAGCGATTGATAAGCCGATATATTTTTAGTTTTAAAAGACTCCCCTACATTATTGAGTAAACTATTATCTCCCCATCTTGCAATAGGGTGTTTACCATTCAAATGAATTTTCAGCTCATTCGGCCATACTCTTTCTACTTCCACGTGAGAAATCCAAGGGGTATTTTCTAATGTTTGTCTTAAACTTTCTAAATCTATACTAATAAAACCACCACTTACTAGTGGTTCTAGCCGTTGTTGTAAGCTTCTTTGATCCACATAACCTAGATCACCCAAAATAGTCACTTTAGCTATAGGTTGATTAATATAAGCTATTACTCTATTAGTGACTTGATAAAGCGCTATCGTTATTGCTGTACTTAGCACTAGCCATAGTGCTATTTTACCATAGTCTAATAGCGAATCTATTGAATTAGCCATAGCTCTCTTTGAGCTAACTCTACTTGCCCCTCGTTGATGGGCAGCTTGTTTTGCACGCCAAGCTTTGCTAGCTCTTGTTTGTTTTACGTTAGCAGTCATCATATTAACCTCCTTGTGCTAAGGTAGTAGCTAAAACGGTCAAAACTAATTGTTGATAATCCATACCTATTGCCTTAGCAGCCATGGGAACTAAACTATGGTCTGTCATACCTGGAGCAGTATTTACCTCTAATAAATAAAAGTTACCTTGTTGATCTTGCATTACATCAACC
>CALYQH010000281.1 GCA_945283395.1 uncultured Ventosimonas sp.
ATCAAAGTCATCTGGAGTAAATAAAGTTCTTAACTCTTCAGTATTAAATCTTTTGTTATCAAAAGCTATACCACCTGAACTCCAAATAATTTTATCTTTATTAAAATTATTAAAATAAAGCTCTAACAAATCTTTTTTAGTAAAAACAGTACCATCAACTTGCCCAACTTTTGGATAAGAAACATCAAAAGAGTTAAAAAATTTTAACTCTTTCTGTTCTTCTAACAAACTATTATTAACCAATATTTGCATGGCAATTTTTATTGTTGCTATTAAATCTGCTCTCTCTTGTGGAGTTAGTGCATTAGTATAATCTGGTTTAGACATGATATTCTCTCTATGTGCAGTTAAAGTATTTTGTTCACTCTTGCTTACAAGAGGAAATAGTAAGGCCAAAATCAATAAGCTATATCTTATTTTCATAGCACTCTCTGCTGTTATTACTTTTTAGTCTGCAAACTACCCTGAACTATATTAGTTTGGCTAGTAGCTATTAAAGGATCCATATTACCTGGTACTAAAACCCATTTAGGTCTAACAAGAATCCGCCTACCTCTAGGACTACTACTTTGAAGTGCAGAGATTCCTCTTGGCCCAAAGTAAGTAATACCAGGCCCATATTCCTTAAAAAATCAAAATTCCATTTATATGGGTTTACAAAACTACCATGTGTAGTAATCCAATCAGCACCTCCCCCTTTAACTGGACCACTACCATTAGGTGTACTCACGCCACCCTCTGATAAAATATCTCTAGCTGTTTCAGCACAAGTATCATTCAAACTAGCATCATAAAACTCTTTTCCTGCATTTACTTTTTGAGTAAATTTATCAGCCGCTGTTTTTACATTATTTGCTTGCTTTTCAGTAATAGTTAATCTGTATAACTCCGCTATTTCGCCAATAGCATAACTTGTGTTCCCTGGTCTTTTACCATTATATTCATTAGTGACTTTACCACCCTGACCCAAACCAGCAGGTCCAAAACTAAAAAATACTGTTACTACATCATCTCTTGTTATGTAAAAAAAGCATGACCATAGTCTACTGATAAGTCTTGAACACCATTTACAAAAGCATTTGGGTAATTAACCTCAAATCCGATTGTTACGATATATTTAGGCGGTCTCGTAATATTAACAGGCTGAACATTCACTCCTCCTTGACTTGGCGGTGTTGCTGTCTGTCCACTTGTTATACGTCCATTATGTGGATTTTTATTGCCTCCCATTATGCTATTTCCTCCTTACCAACATTACCAATATCCAGGTGTATATCTATCTTTTGCTCACCTATTGTATTAAACACTTTGGTATAACCATTGTCATCTGTTGTTCCCTTTAGGCTTGCCCCATCCTCAAAGTAAGCAATATAAGGTGTGTTAGCATAAGGTACTTCATCATCATCCTTTAACTGAAACTATATGTTATTACTACCTTGTAACGCTAAAGTGTTACTCATACTCTCTCCCTCATTATCTATTAATAAATGAATATCAATCCCTTGTGGGTCATCACTATAAAAAATACTTGTATACCCGTCTTTATCTGTTACTCCTTGTTGAGTACTACCATCAGGCAAATAGGCAATATAGGCCGTATTGGCATAAGGTACTTGATGATTATCTTTAAAATGGAATTTAAGATTATTAGTATTTTAAGTATAAGGTTTTAATGAGACTATAGGAGCTGAAACCGCTTCAACAGCTTTTGACTTAGTTAATGGCACTAAAGGTACAGCTGGAGTACCTTCCATAGGTACACCACCAGTCCACACTGGCATAGTCATCCATATCCCTGCAGGGTTTAATACAATATGCTGTCCACCTGCCTTAAGTGTCAGCGATAGACCACCATCTACCACGCATTGCATCCCCGCCTTCAAATGGATCTCCATGCCTGCCTCAGTGGTTTTAATTGTACCCACTGTAGTATGTTCTGAGAGAGCCACTTCTTTGTAATCGTTCTGCAGTATTTGAGTTTTTCTATCTAACTGAGTTAAATGATGCTCCTCAGCACAATTCTTGGTATAGCGGTTTTTAACAATGGTTTCGCTATGCTCATTTTGCACCTGCAGGTGACTATTGTTTTTTACTTCGATAGTGTGATTATTTTTAGTCAGCTGATCGAAATCTTTTTGCGCCTGGACAAAGATTTGTTCTTCCCCTGCTTTATCTTCTATCCTAAACTCATTAGAGCCTACGCCACCTTTGCTTGAGCTTGTTTTAAAGACACTTTTAGTCTTATGAGCAGGGAGTTCGTAAGGAACCTTATTAACGCCATTGTGCAAAGCCCCCGTAATCATTGGGAAATCAGGGTCACCTTCTTCGTATTCAATGAGTACCTCCATCCCTACTCTAGGAACAGCAATAGCACCATATCCCTTATGCGCCCAGTTAGACCTTACCCTAACCCAGTCCGAGCTATTCTCATCATAATTGCCTAACCGATCCCAATGACACTGAATTTTAACCCGACCGTATTCATCACAATAAATTTCCTCCCCTGCAGGGCCGCAAACAATAGCGGTCTGTGCCCCTAATACCTTTGGCTTCAAGTGTAATTTTTTAGGTCTATAGGGTACATCCTGGGGCGATAATATAAACACATTACGATACCCTTGATTAAAATCCTCCAGGGGAAACTGTAACGCCTCTGAACGGGGATAATTGAAGTATTTATACAATTGACTGGCACGGGTAGAACTGTTTGCGGTGTTGGTATCACCAAAGGCTTCAAGGACTGCCGGTTGTTTGCCCACATGCCTAATCTCTTGAACTAACCAAGGCTTCTCCGTATCTTTTAATGGATGCCCTTCCAGCGTAATAAATACACCTGCATGTAAACCCACGACATCACTCTCGGCTTCAGCTAAAACCTGAGAGGCCCTTAAACGCTCTATTTCGATCTTAGAAAGGCGATTTCCTTCACCCTTCAGTGAATGTCTGCTTGAATAATCATACGCCTCTAAAGCGATTTCTTGAGCCTTATTGAGCTTATTACTCTGATTACCCTTTTCATTGCCTTCGGGTATCTTCATCTTGGAAAAATTATAATTTCTAAATGAAG
>CALYQH010000282.1 GCA_945283395.1 uncultured Ventosimonas sp.
CTAGGTATTACTCTAATTAGTATTACTGGTAATACTTCTTCTCCTCTCGCCCAAGCATCTGATGTTAATTTAAATACTTATGTTGAACAAGAGGCTTGTCCATTAAACTTAGCCCCTACTTCTTCTACAACCGTAACCTTAGTCTTAGGCGACGCTATAGCTATTGCTTTATTAGAAGCGCGTGGTTTTACGGCAGAAGACTTTGCTTTTTCTCATCCAGGTGGCGCATTAGGTCGTCGTTTACTCTTAAAAATTGCAGATATTATGCATACTGATAAGGAATTACCCAAAGTAAACTCATCTACTCCTTTAAAAGAAGCTTTATCAGAAATGTCACGTGTAGGACTGGGTATAGCTTTAATTGTAGATAATCAAGATAAATTGGTAGGGGTCTATACTGATGGTGACTTAAGGCGCACATTAGATAAAGACATAGATATTCGTCATTTAAATATTGAACAAGTGATGACCACTCATAGCAAAACTGCAAAACCCGAAATGTTAGCAGCCGAGGCATTAAAAATAATGGATGATCATAAAATTAGTGTGTTACCTATAATAAATGACCTACAACAGCCTATTGGTGTATTACATATTCATGATTTGACACGCGCAGGAGTCATTTAACATGCTACATGACTTCACTACAAGAGCTAAAAAAATCAAACTTGCCGTGTTTGATATAGATGGTGTAATGACAGATGGACGGCTTTACTTTCTACCAGATGGTAGTGAATTCAAATCTTTTAATAGCCTTGATGGATTAGGTATTAAAATGCTTATCCAAACAGGCATTCAAACGGCTGTAATTACAGGAAGGACTTGTGCCGTAGTCGAAAATCGGATAAATAATCTAGGCATTCAACATTATTATCATGGACGTGAAGACAAATTAACTGCATTAAACGAACTTTTAGCCGAAATTCATTTAGATTATGAGAATGTAGCTTATTTAGGAGATGATTTACCGGATTTAACTGTGATTAAAAGAGTTGGCTTAGGCATGGCGGTAGCCAATGCTCATACTTTTGTTAAACAACATGCTTTTAGCTGTACCAAAGCTGAAGGTGGGAAGGGAGCTGTCCGTGAATTCTGTGAACTTCTATTATTAGCCCAAGGACAATTGCCGTCCATCCAAAAACAGTACTTATAAATGAATAAAGCGCTTAAATCTTTTTTTTATAAGATAAGTATTTTGTTAATACTTATTTTACTAGTTGTGATGTATGAATATTTGATAGATACCACATCTGAACAAACTACAGACAATAGTCATTCACCGCAAGTCAGTTCCTTCGCTACTGATGTCTATGTAGTGCAATACCAAGAAAACGGTGCTATTAATTATCAAATGACAGCTGAAAAACTCATTCAAGCCGAAAGTACTGATATCAGTTATTTAACTAATCCTACTGCTCATATTTATAAAAACTCTACAAATCCTTGGTTTATACGGAGTGATACAGGTGAAGTAGGGCCTAAGGGCAAAACGGTTAAACTTATCAACAATGTCAAAGGTACTCAAGTCGATGAAAAAGGACAAACAAATCACTTTGAAATAGGCCAACGTAAAAATGATACTGATCCTATTAAATACGGATTTGTAATGATTTATCCCGACCAAAAATATGCCGAATCTAAAGATTTCACCACTATTTCGTCTGATGACGGGCTATCATCAGGTATAGGTGTTAAAGCTTATTTTGAACAAAACCGATTACAGTTGTTATCAAAAGTAAAAACTCAAATTAACAAGAGGCCAGAATGACGAGAATCAAACTCTTTGCAACCTTTACTCTATTATTAGCTTTTGCCACTATTGGCTATGCTTTACCAACAGATAGCCAACAACCTATTAATGTCCAAGCCGATAGTGCTGATCTTGACAATAATAAAGGAATATTAGTTTACCGAGGCAACGTAATAATTACTCAGGGCAGCATGAAAGTATTGGGGCACACTGTTACTATCACACGTAATAAAGATGGTGAAATTGAAATGATGACATCACAGGGTAATCCAGCTTACTATGAACAAAAACCCTCAGCCGATGATCCAGTGGTTAAATCTTATGCTAAAACTATTCAATATCAAGTAACTAAAAAATTAGTTATTTTAATAGATAATGCCAAAGTCGTTCAGAACAATAATGTGTTTACTGGTGATAAAATAGTTTATGACACATCTCGAAAATTAATTAGTGCAGGTAATAAGCGCTCAGGCAGTGTGGGAACTAAACCTGGCCGGATTAATGTGGTATTAGAGCCTGAAAAGAAAAAAGGTACTAAATAATGACTACATTAGCAGCAACCAATTTAGTAAAAAGTTATCTTGGACGTAAAGTAGTAGATGGTGTAGATCTATCTATTGAAAGTGGTAGTATAGTCGGTCTTTTAGGCCCCAATGGAGCAGGAAAAACTACTTATTTCTATATGATAGTAGGACTTATTTTCCCTGAAACTGGGATTATTCGTATTGATGGTCAAGATATTACCAATTTTCCAATGCATAGTCGTGCTAAAGCAGGGATTGGTTACTTACCCCAAGAGCCTTCAATCTTTCGGAAACTTACCGTCACTGAAAATATTATGGCTATTCTCGAATTGCGTAAGGATTTAACTGCAAAAGAACGTAACCAGAATCTAGAAAGCTTACTCAATGAATTTCACATAAATCATATTCGTAATAATATAGGAATGAGCTTATCAGGAGGGGAAAGACGTAGAGTAGAGATAGCAAGAGCATTAGCTTGTAATCCCAAATTTATTTTATTAGATGAGCCTTTTGCAGGTGTAGATCCTATTTCCATCAACGATATTAAACAAATAATATATCATTTGAAAAATCGTGGTATAGGCATTCTTATTACGGATCATAACGTAAGAGAAACATTAGATATATGCGAAAAAGCTTATATAGTTAATGAAGGTAAGACTATTGCACAAGGTAACTCCGAACAAATCTTAGCTAATGAGATTGTAAAAGATGTTTATTTAGGGCATGAATTTCGTCTATAGATGATGATTTTTCGCAATTAAGGGGTGAATATAAGCAACTATAATAGTTA
>CALYQH010000283.1 GCA_945283395.1 uncultured Ventosimonas sp.
ACAAGTAAGTGATTTTGCTTTAGCTAGGGCTATATTAGCATTTGATAAACCAACAGATATTAAAAATAAATAGGCTGAGAAGGTGTAAGCTACTAAGATAACTTTCCTTCAAGATAAAACCATTTATTATTTTCTAAAATAAAGCGACTTATCTCATGCATTTTTTGCATTTTGCCATTGATCTTATAGGAAGCAGTAAATTCTAAAAAAGCTTCATTGGCTAGCTTATTAGACCAACTTTTGTTTATAGTCAAACCAAGCCATTTGATAGGTTGCCCAGTAAAATGAGCTAATGAAGGTCTATTGCTTGAGTGCCAAGTTTCTTTAATATATGTATTAAGTTGAAGAACATAAGCACTATATCTTGACCTCATAAGCTGTTCAGCCGTATTTGGGTTGTCATGGCCTTGATGAAAAGGCTCACAACAATCCTCATATTGCTTTGAAGGGTCACATGGACATGGTTGGTTTTTAGAGTGCTTTATCATAATTAATTGGTTTTTAAATAGATTCTGTTAGCAAACAACTAAGATTAACTTCAAAGAAATGCTTTTATAACCTAAACAAAAAAATCTTTAATATAGTATAGAGTTTTAGCGTATTAGTTTCATATAGCTTTTGTTACTTTTATAAATTAGATAATTGCTAGTGTTATTACTAATATAAATCATAATTAAAAAGCGTGTTATTAAATAAGATAACTAGCTAATTGATTAGCATAACTTAAAACTAGGGTGTGTTAAACATTAATAATTTTAACTAACTAAAAGTACAAGCATGAGCTACAGCACTAGAATAACTGTCTTTCAGCTTATTATAATTAATAGCAATTGTTTTAAAATGCTTTAACTGAGCAAAAGTATTTTCTACTATACGTCTAGCTTTATAGATTACCCAATCTACATGCCTATGGCCTTGTCTATATGTACTTTTTTCTCAGCACGAATGACAGTTTAATCTTCTAAGAGCTTAAACATTAATCTATTACAATGTTTATGCTAAGCTATTAACTATGCTCTATATGGGGGAATTGACTAATGCGCTATACTTTTACTAAATCTTTTCTTGTAAAGTTTTTACTATTATTAATGCTAGTAAGCGCATCCAACAGTTATGCTTTTGGCCACTTTTATTGCACCGAAAAACATCACCAAGGTAAAAAGGTAACTACCTATGAGCGCACTACTCCATCATGGCTATTTGATAAATCTGAACGATACAAATGCCGCCGTACTGTCCGCATGACGCCAATAAATAAGCATTATATCCGTGTGGGAAACATACTAAATTACTATAGCTCCGACTACCGTTTAGAAGAGCGCTGCCGAATTTATAGCTTAGCTTGTCACCTAGGCAGGATCGGTGGCTCAAGTTATACAGATTATTACATGACTTTAGATTACTATCCCCTTGAGGATGAGAGTCACATTGATCAACAACATTTTACGGCTCTTTCTGACAAGTACCCTGTAGCAACCGATGGCGTATCTCTCTATCTGAAAGATAAGAAACTCAAAGGAGCTATTGTCCCAATACACTTGCTTTAGCAAAATCTATGCAGGTCACAAAGTCCAGCATCTCCGTCCCCTACCTAGTTGTGGGCAGCAATGTCATCTATAATGGTGTCATTATTCAAGGTGCCGATGCAGCTAGTTTTGTCATACTAGATGACTATCCTCACTATTACAGTAAAGATAAACATGCTGTCTATTACAAAGGCACCGCCTTACCAAATGCTGATCCTAGCACCTTCGAACTGATTTTTACAACTTACTCTGATGGTATTGCTAAAGATAAAAAACAAGTTTATTGGCGTGCCGAGCTTATTCAATATGCTGATGTGCAAACCTTCCGCATCGAAAATCACCTTGCCCAAGATAAACAGCATGTATGGAAACTCTATGAGAAAAAAGCACCTGAACTTGCTCCCCAATTTGATCCAAATATTGAATATAGTGGCCATGATTATAGTCGCAGCAGAACCCAAGTGTTTTACAAAGGCACTTTATTAGCAAAGGCTAAGCCTAACACCTTTTCTATTGTTAAATTTTCCTGTGGCTCTCCTAACAATACCTGTAACGACACCCCCAAAGAGATGTGCGCGATAACCAAAAACCTAAGCTGTCTGTACCTACAGCAATACTACCTTAGCTACAACCGAAATTGTGCAAAGGATAAAAAACATTTTTACCTTAATGGGCAAACTTTAGACTTTGTGGATGTTGATAGCTTTCAATGGTTATATTCCGCAACTGAAATAGTGTTAGCACAGGATAAAAATACACTATTTATACCACTTCAATATGGTGGTCGCCAAGTAATCAAGCCACCCTTGGTAGGTCCTTTTTTTAGTCGGTACACAAGCTTTATAACTACCTTGTTTGCTGATCAACAAGAGTTTTATTTTTTTGACAGCATTGGTATGGCTAAATTATGTGCTGATGAGCTCAGCAAAACTACTAGTATTGAGCGAGGCGTACTGCGGCAAATTACGCCTCCTAATTCCAGTGTACATTTTGCTTTTGAAGATGACTTTTACCAATATTTTTTTAAAAATGCTAATAACGTCTACCCTGAATCGGCGTACAAGTTAAAACAAGATGTGATGATTGATAAGAAAACCCAAATCAGCTACCCCATTTTATGGGGTAATAGTGACAGCTGCGATCCTCTTAGTAACAAGGAGTAAACTTATAAAATTTGGTCAATAACATATACCATTTTCTTATAAGCATTCAGAAAACAAGGATATGCTCTGATATGGGAGCCACCAATAGATATCCATTCCATACAGAATCTTTGTTAATATTTTGAATAATTGCCTAAATTTATCCAATTTCGACTATCATCTATAAGTTTAAAATTCCATGTTATATTTACTAAAATTAGGTGGGAGGTAACGCTATAGGCAACCTGTTAGCTTTCGATACAAAATGCCAAAGAGAATATTATGTAAATTGGTTTTGTCTTAGATAGTTAAATTGAGAAGAATGGGTTTTAGCTTCTGCTGTAGGTGCGTTTCATAAATAAAAAGTTTTTGCTTCATAAATCAGCATAAATC
>CALYQH010000284.1 GCA_945283395.1 uncultured Ventosimonas sp.
TAGCTTGGTACGTACTGGTATCGCTTATAGTGTAGGAACATGGTTAATCAAACAAGCCAGAAATAACGAAACGAGATTATTAATATTATTAATGGGTTCGGTTGCCTTATTAGGCTCTGTTATGAGCTCTACTGGCATTGTAGCCATTTTTATACCTGTGGTACTAAGTATTGCAGCACATATGCAAGCAGACCCACGACGACTAATGATGCCGCTAAGCTTTGCTGGGCTCATTAGTGGCATGTTAACATTAGTGGCCACTGCGCCTAATTTAGTTGTTAGCAGTCATCTTGAACAAGTTGGCTTCGCTCCTTTTAGTTTTTTTTCTTTTACCCCTATTGGGCTTATTATTCTTTTAGCTGGCATTATTTATATGCTATTTGCTAGAAAATGGTTAAATTCAGAAAAACATGCTTTTTTTGCAGTTAATAAGGCGCAAAGAAATTTGGTAGATCTGATTAAAGACTATAAATTATCAGGCCGTAACAGGCGTTTAAGAATTAATCATGGCTCATTGATGATAGCTAAAACATTGGCTGACTTGCAATTAAGAGCTCGCTTTGGAGCCAACGTAATAGGTGTAGAACGCTTAGGCCGTCTTAGCCATAAAGTGATGGACGCCTCTCCTAATCTTGAGCTAAAGGCTTCTGATATTCTTCTTATAGATTTTTTCTACAAAGAAACAGTAGACGGCTTTTGCAATACTTTCAATCTAACCAAACTCGCTTTTAAAGGAGACTACTTTACTGATCAATCCCGCTCCATTGGAATGGCTGAAGTATCATTACCTCCAGAATCTAAATTAATAGGTAAGACTATTTTAGAAATAGGTTTTCGCTCTATTTATCAACTCAACGTAGTAGGCTTAAGGCGTAACGGACAGGCACTAGATAATGACTTAACTAATGAAAACTTAAAGCTAGGAGATACTTTGTTAGTCATAGGCACATGGAAAGCCATTAAGCAACTGCAAACTCTTAATCAAGATTTCTTAGTCTTAAGTTTACCAGCAGAAATAAATGAAGTAGCACCAAATCTTAATAAAGCCTCTTATGCCCTTATAACTTTAGCTATCACTGTAGGATTAATGATTAGTGGCTTATTTCCTAATGTCATTATTGCTTTAATTGGCTGCCTATTGATGGGTGCTTTTCGATGTATCGATATGGACAGTGCCTATCGCTCTATTCATTGGCCAAGCCTTATACTTATCATAGGCATGTTTCCTTTTGCAACTGCATTACATAAAACGGGTGGTATAAATCTAGCAGTAGATGGATTATTAGCTGTAGTGGGTAATTCTAACCCACATTTATTAATAGCCAGCTTATTCATTTTAACCGCTACTATAGGGTTATTTATTTCTAATACTGCCACCGCTATCTTACTAGCGCCTATAGCTGTCAATGCTGCGGAGCAAGTAGGTGCCTCACCTTATCCATTTGCCATGACAGTTGCTATAGCAGCATCAGCAGCATTTATGACACCTGTTTCTTCACCAGTTAATACCCTAGTGGTAGGCCCAGGATGTTACAAATTTTCAGATTTTATCAAAATAGGCGTGCCCTTTACTCTCATTGTCCTTATAATTTGCGTTATCTTTGCCCCTATATTATTTCCATTACACCCTAATTATTAACTAATGAGTTAACCATGCCTATTTATCATAGTATTGTCCATTTAATAGATAAAAAGCCCGATGGCTCACCAGCAACACTTCATGCTAGTAATGGAGAGTTGCAAGAGTCTAGTACATTAGAAAATCTATTGCTGAACTTGAACGAAAGCTATAACGCTAAGCCTAATAAAGTTTGGGGATACTTTCATGAGGAATCAGGTGCTTATCCTTTTAGTGGTTGGTTAAAGAGTTATTTAGAACAGCAAATATCTTTTATCGAGTTTAGCAAACAAGCTACAGAGCATTTACAAAAGCTAATGACAGAATCCAATCTATCAATTGGCGGGTATGTACTGGTAGCACATTATCAACAAGGCATGACCGACTATCTTAATATTGCTATTGTGCATCACACCAAAGGAGTAGCAGTCACAGATAATTTAGAAGTAACTGAGGCCAAGCATCTCGATCTAGCTCAGCTGCATCTAGCAGCACGGATTAATCTCAGTGAATGGCAACATAACAAGCAATCTAAACAATATATATCTTTTATTCGTGGGAAAAATGGTAAAAAGGTAGCCGATTATTTCCGTGATTTTATAGGTTGCCAAGAAGGAGTTGATGCTCCCAGCGAAACCCGTACTCTATTGAAGGCTTTTAGCGATTATGTAGAAGACGAAGACTATTCAGAAGACCAAACTAAACAAAAAACTGATACATTAGTAGGCTACGCTTCAAGCCAAGCCCGTTTAGGAGAAGCTATTTCTTTAGATGAATTGTCTGAATTGATGAATGAAGAAACCCCTCGCGCCTTTTATGATTATATTCGTAATAAAGATTATGGCTTATCCCCAGAGATACCACCAGACAAACGTACCCTCCATCAGTTTAGGCGCTTTACAGGGCGAGCTGAGGGCTTATCTATTAGTTTTGAAGCACATCTGCTAGGCACTCGTATTGAATATGACGAGTCCAGTGATACGCTATTAATTCATCAAGTACCTACCAAGTTAAAAGATCAATTGAAACGCAATACTAAATAAATCATTTATCTTAATAATTACCTATTTACTAAGTTAATTAGGTAATTATTGCCAAACAAAAAGAATTAAAGTTATTAATCTTCCCATAGAGCTATTCAAAATAATCAACGATACAAACAGGATTATCGATATTATTTCATTTGAGCCACTACAAGACTAATGCAAAATGCTTGCCGAGCTTTTTTAGTAATAAGCGTTACTTGATAATCTTACTTATTGAAAGATCATTGACAAATATTTATCTGAGCAAAGATTCAATATTTACTAACTACCCTATCGTTTTGATACATGGTTTATTCGGTTTTAGTAAAATAACAGGCTATGGCTATTTTATCGAAAGCCAAACCTTAATGAACAAAGGAATTAAAGAGC
>CALYQH010000285.1 GCA_945283395.1 uncultured Ventosimonas sp.
AAGTTATTTCTTCAATATGTGCAGCGCTATTTAAAATTCGTTGTTTGATTTGGTCTAACTGTTCTGTGATTAGATGTTGTTCAATCAATAACTGGTAAAGTTGGTTATAACCTATATTACAAGGCTGTGTGCTCACCAATTGGCTAAATAGTTGACTAATAATTTCTAGGCTAGGAAGTTGTAATTTTTCTAAGGATAATCCTAAAGTTACAGCATAATTAATAAGTATTAATAATTCATCTTCTATTAGATAAGGAATTCGATAACTAGATACAATATCTAAATTATCTACTTGACCTCCCATTTGTACTAAAGACTTAGCTAGTTCAATAGCAATTAAGCCCCCAGAGCAATAACCTAAAATATTAACTTGTGTAATACCGTTGTTTAATAATAGTTTGGCATAACGATAGCCTAGTGTGGTATTCAAGTATTGAGCAGGGATAGCTAAATAATCTTCTGTGTTCTGTACTACTAACCCTGCTACGGCTTCTTGAGCAGTTAGCTCAGGAATCAGCATTTTATAGGCTTGTAATGTCCCTAATCCTTCATGGACTAATATACGTGTTATACCTATTTTATTATTTAATTTGATTAATGAAAATTCGTTATTGTAATGGTTTAATTGTGTTAATAATTGGTTAGATGTTTTCGAACGCTTGGCCTTTGATTTTGTGATTGATATTTCCTCATTAGCTGGTAGAACTATTTCATGATCTTCTAGCCACTTAGCTGTTGCATTGGGAGTTGAGTTACTTAGAACTATTCTTAATAATAAATCAAAGGGATGTAATTGGGCTAATGGTTCGGTTTCTCTTAACTTAACAATAAGCTGGGTAATTAATAATGAATCACCACCTAACTCAAAAAAATCTTGCTCGGGGCTGATAGGCTGATAGTTAAGAATCGTTTCCCATAGTTTAATAAGCCTTGCTGTGAGTGAACTGTAGCTTGTTTGGCTGGAGTTGATAGTTGGTTGACTAACGTTTGGGTGTTTAGCTAACTGAGTCAATGTTTTTTTATCAATTTTACCATTAGCTGTAATAGGGAATTTGTCTAATAATTGCAAAAAGCTGGGTACCATATAGTAGGGTAGCTGTTGCTTAATAAAATCCATTAACGTTTGTTGGGAGACAAGAGGAATATTAGTTTTTACATGGTTAATAAATATTTCATAGCCTAAGAGCTGCAATGGAGTATCAAGCATAATAGCACTAGCAAAATCACCTTTTATCTTGTTAAGAAGTGTTAACCATTCATTGCGATGAATAAAAAGATGATGGTTAAGTTGCCTACTATCATCAGCTTGTTCCATCATAAGGCTCTGGCTAATACTAATTTCGGGGTGTTCTTGAGTTAATTCTTGAATAATCCACCATGCTTGGGGACTAGATAATTGCCTTAATTCATCTAAAAGATTGGGTGTATTATGGGCATTATTGAGCGCGCCGGAACTGATAATAATATCAATGGATTGTGTTGCTATGCCCTGCTCTAATAAAGCACCATTCATATCAAAAGGAATGAAATCCATCCACTTATAGTCAGAAAAATATTCCTTAGCACTATTGAGAAAATATTGAGAAACATCACTAAATAAATAGTGTATATTCACCCCCTCAGCAGTAAGCGCTGCTAGTGCTGTTACAATGTGGCGCGTAGCAGCTGCCGTTCCTGCCCCAATTTCTAGAATACGCCAATTTCTAGTGGGCTGTTTTTGAATTATTTTAGCTATTGCTTCAGCCATAGTTTGATGTAAAGCTTGTGCATGTAGACCTTTAGTATACATAGCCTGAGCTATATGATTAGAACCTTGTGGAAACATTAACTCGTTAGGTTTTATATAGCCTTGTAACTGTTCTAACAGTAGATTAGCTGATGTTTTAAAGTAATCAGTCAATTCTTGTGGCCAAATTTTGGGGCTAGCTACTTTGGCAAATTCTTGCCAGCTTTGTTCAAAATTTGGGATAGTAACGTTAGGGTTAAGTTGCCATTGATCATCATTTTGAATTAAATAGCTTCCTTGCTCGGTAAGTAGCGTTAACCAATGTAATAATAAAGCATGGCGCTCAGAAGGTAAGTGTAATTGTTCGCAGAGTTTTGAAAAGCTAATAACTTTACCTGTGGTGAGATCAGTCTGAGCCAACGCCTTAAATATCCCACTAAGACATGCTTGCGCAAGACAATGAATCGCTAATTGTAATTGTGCTACTGCTGGCCAGTTATATTTAGTTAAAGTGTTTGGTAAGTTCTCAGCTAATTCGGTTAATTCATTAGAAATAGCCGTTTCATCAATGTCTAAGTTTTTTAACGTTGCAAAACTATGTAAATAACGATTATTTTTTTCACCTAATATAATAGTAGTAGCATGATTAACAGCAGGATTTTGATTAATTGCATTATCTATTTCAGCTAACTCAATACGATAGCCCCTAATTTTGACTTGATCATCTTCTCTACCTAAAAATTCGATTGAACCATCTGCAAGATAACGCCCTAAATCCCCAGTTTTATAGAGACGCCGGCCATTTTTTTGAGTAATAAAGCGGTTAGCCGTTTGTTGTGGATCATTGGCATAACCTTCGGCTAAACCTACACCCGCTATATATATTTCACCACGTACTCCAATGGGACAAGGGTATAGTGCTTGATTCAGTACTTCTACACTTTGTGAAGTCAATGCTTTACCATAAGGAATACTGGCTAGCTTTGTATCGTTAAAGTCAATAGGATGTTCAATAGACCAAATAGCTGCTTCAGTTGCACCACCTAAACTGTAAATTTTACTGGTAGGAAATAATGCCCACCATCTTTTAGGTAGTGAGGGAGGAATCCAATCTCCAGACCACATAACAATTCTAGGAGAGCTTGGTTTCACAGTTGGGTATGCTTCTAAATAATCTATGAGTAGTTGTGCTTGCGCTGGCACAGAGTTCCAAATACTGATAGAGTGATTTTGCATAAGCTCAACCCAATGAGATGGATCATTAATACGACTAGGATTTGGTAATACAAGACTGCCACCTCGT
>CALYQH010000286.1 GCA_945283395.1 uncultured Ventosimonas sp.
ATTACCAATTTCGCAAACTCATCAAAACAAATGTGGTGTTCTCTACTGAAAACAGTTTCTTAAACTGTATAATTAAAGCTTCCAAAAATAATGTGAAACTCTATATTTTTAGATTAATCAACTTAACAATTATAAGTAATGTTATATAAAAATAATGAAAATTTCTGTTAGATATACTTTAGTCCTTATCAATGTTATTTAAACTATTTTAATGGCTAATGATAGCTAATGAATTAACTATGGTAAGCTAAAGGACAGGAAATTAAGATTAATGAGTAGTTATCTGCTTAATATAAAGTGCTTTATAATAGTATTCTATTTTTAAACAAGCCTATAAATTATTTGAGTGCTAAAAGACCAAACAGATTGAGACATAAGAGTTGAGGAAATAGATGCAATTTAATGTAAAAAATAATCGTCCTGATACGATAAAAACAGCTACTTGGGTGGTAGCTATTGGCAAACATGGTAAATTAACCGATACTGCCGAACTAGTAGATAAGTTAACTCTAGGTGCTATTAAAAATGCTATCAAGTTAGGTGATATAAAGGGTGAATTAGGTCAGACGCTTTTATTGCAAACGCAGCAAAAGATTAAGGCTGATAGGATTTTATTAGTAGGTTGTGGCGATAAAGCTTTATCTGATGCTCAATATCGTAAATGGCTCTCTAGCAGTTTTAATATACTAAAACAATTAGGTGGTGTAGATGCACTCTTTGTGATAGATGATATAGAGGTTGCTAATAGAGATGTTTATGGTAAAACTAAACTTTTAGTTGAAACCTTTGAAGCAAATAATTACTTATTTGATGAATATAAAAGTAGCAAAGCTGAGGCTTATAGGCTTGCTAAGGTAACAATTAGTTGCAATAAAATACTGACTAAACAAATTGCAGAAGCTGTAAAAGAAGCTCAAGCTATAGCATTAGGTATGGCATTAACTAAAGATTTAGCTAACACCCCAGCTAATATATGTAATCCTATTTATATGGCTAGACAGGCAGAGGCTTTAGCCAAGTTGGATAAAAAAATTAAAGTAGAAGTGTTAGATGAAAAAAAAATGAAAGCACTAAAAATGGGAGCATTTTTAGCTGTTGCGCAAGGTAGCGAACAAAATCCTCGATTAATAGTATTGCAATATAATGGGGCAAAGAAGAAGTCTGAACAGCCTATAGTTCTTATAGGTAAGGGTATTACATTTGACTCAGGAGGCATTAGTTTAAAAACAGGCGCAGGCATGGATGAAATGAAATATGATATGTGCGGAGCTGCGACTGTATTGGGTATATTTAAGACTTTGATAGAGTTACAACTTCCTATTAATGTCGTAGGTATATTAGCATGTGCTGAAAATATGCCTAGTGGTCATGCTACCCGGCCAGGTGATATCGTCAGAACAATGAGTGGTCAGACCGTAGAAATTTTAAATACTGATGCTGAGGGACGTTTAGTATTATGTGATATGCTAACTTATGCGGAGCGTTTTAAGCCCAGTGCCGTAATAGATCTGGCAACATTGACTGGAGCTTGTATTGTAGCTTTAGGTACTAAAGCTAGTGGATTAATGGGAAATGATCAAACATTAGTGGATGCATTATTAGTTGCGGGTAAAAAGGCTGATGATAGAGCATGGCAACTTCCTTTATTTGATGAATATCAGGAGCAATTAGAAAGTCCTTTTGCTGATATGGCTAATATAGGTGGACCTAAAGCTGGCACTATTACTGCTGGTTGTTTTTTAGCTCGTTTTGCAAAGAGTTACTCTTGGGCACATTTGGATATAGCAGGTACTGCTTGGGTAAGTGGCGGCAAAGAAAAAGGAGCAACAGGTCGACCTATTCCTTTATTAGCTGAATATCTACTTAGTAATGTGAAGAAAATTTAGCTATGTCTAGGGTGAGTAAACTTTGTATAATTTTGGGGCTAGCAATAGTTAGTAGTAGTGCACTTGCTACTACTAACTGTCAAATAACGCTGCAAAGCAATGACCAAATACAATGGGACGTGCATACTATTGAAGTAAATAAAGCTTGCCAGACATTTAGTGTTACTTTAGTGCATCAAGGTAAATTATCCAAAGAAGTTATGGGTCATAATTGGCTATTAACTAAAACTGAGGATAAAGATGCTGTCATTCGGGCTTTGCTCACTGCTAAAAATAGTGAGTATATTAAAGAAGATGCACGTATTATTGCTCATACAAGCTTGATAGGCGGTGGTGAACAAACTACTATTAGCTTTGAAGTAGGAAAGTTAGTAATGGGACAAAAATACAGTTATTTTTGCAGCTATCCTGAACATAATGAATTAATGCAAGGTACATTGATTTTAGTAGAATAAAGGAGCTGCTAGGTAATTTAGCATATGCTAAAGTGGCTACTATGTTTATAAAGGTTTGGGTATTGTTAAATGAGTGATCTAATGGTTCGTGAAAAATTAGTTTTACCTAAAGGGCAAACTAAGTTACTTTTACATTCCTGTTGTGCACCTTGCTCTGGAGAGATAATGGAAGCCCTTCATGAATCGGAAATAGATTATACAGTATTTTTCTATAACCCTAATATCCATCCTGAAAAAGAATATATTATTCGAAAAGAGGAAAATATTAAATTTGCTGAAAAGCACAATATTCCTTTTGTAGATGCTGATTATGATACTGATCATTGGTTTACAAGAGCCAAGGGCATGGAAGATGAGCCCGAGCGTGGTATTCGTTGTACCATGTGTTTTGATATGCGATTTGAACGCACTGCTTGCTATGCTCACGAACATGATTTTAAGGTTATGACTAGTTCGCTAGGTATATCCCGTTGGAAAAATATGCAACAAGTTAATGAGTGTGGTAAGAGAGCCGCAGCTAACTATCCTGAATTAGTGTATTGGGACTATAACTGGCGTAAAAAAGGTGGCTCACAACGTATGGTAGAAATTAGTAAAAGAGAACAATTCTATCAACAAGACTATTGTGGATGTATTTATTCACTAAGAGATAGCAATAGATGGCGCCGGAAAAATG
>CALYQH010000287.1 GCA_945283395.1 uncultured Ventosimonas sp.
CATGTTAAAGCTAAATAGTTTTTTTAGAGTAATTTAAGATAGAAAACTCTTTGTTAATTTAGCTTTATTATCTTTATAATAGGCAACTATTGGATTTATAGAATATGTAGTAATTATTAAGTTTAAATTTAGAGAAATATATGCTTGATTCAAAACTTGTTAGAACACAACCACAAGAGGTTGCTAAAAAATTAGCTACTCGAGGCTTCACTTTAGATGTTAAGCGTATAGAAGCATTAGAAGAACAACGTAAAAGAGTACAGGTTATAACCGAGCAACTTCAAGCAGAACGTAACGCTCATGCCAAAACAATTGGACAAGCTAAACAAAAGGGAGAAGATATTGCCCCGCTTTTAGCCGAAGTGGCTCAATTAGGTAATGATTTAGAAACTAATAAAAAAGAATTGGAAAATATTCAAGCTGAGTTAGACGCCATTTTATTAAGTATCCCTAATTTGCCTGACGATACTGTGCCAATTGGTAGGGATGAAGAAGATAATGTTGAAGTAAGACGTTGGGGTAATCCTCGCCAATTTGACTTTGCTATTAAGGATCATGTTGATTTAGGAGCTAAGCATGGTTGGCTTGACTTTGAGACCGCCGCAAAACTGTCAGGTGCTCGTTTTGCTGTATTAAGAGGGCCTATTGCCCGATTACATAGAGCATTAGCACAATTTATGATCAATTTGCATACTGAAGTAAATGGTTATGAAGAAGCTTATACTCCATATTTAGTGCAAGCAGCAACTTTACAGGGTACTGGACAATTACCTAAATTTGAAGAAGATTTATTTAAATTGCCTAGAGTAAATGAAGCTGATCTTTATCTGATTCCTACTGCTGAAGTTACTTTAACTAATCTTGTAGCTGGCCAAATTTTAGAAGCCAAGCAATTACCTTTGAAGTTTGTAGCACATTCCCCTTGTTTTCGCAGTGAAGCTGGCGCTTCAGGCAAGGATACGAGAGGCATGATAAGACAACATCAATTTGATAAAGTTGAGATGGTTCGTATTGTAGAACCTAGTACCTCTATGCAAGCCCTAGAGGAGCTAACAGCCAATGCCGAAAAAGTGCTACAGTTATTAGAGCTTCCTTATCGTGTAATTAATTTATGTACAGGTGATATGGGGTTTGGAGCAGTCAAAACTTATGATATAGAAGCCTGGATTCCTAGCCAAAACAAATATAGAGAAATATCTTCTTGTTCTAATTGTGGAGATTTTCAAGCGCGCCGTATGCTTGCACGTTATCGTAATCCTATAACAAATAAAGCTGAGCTAGTTCATACTTTAAATGGTTCTGGTTTAGCCGTAGGTAGGACATTAGTTGCAGTATTAGAGAATTATCAGCAAGCTGATGGCACTATTACTATTCCTGAAATTTTAAAACCCTATATGGGCGGTCTTGAATATATAGGCTAATATGGATTTTTTACCTCTTTTTCATAATCTCGAAGGCCGCCATGTATTAATCGTTGGCGGAGGTGCTGTAGCCCTACGTAAAGCGAGCTTGTTAGTAACAGTAGGTGCTAAATTAAATGTTATAGCGGAGCATATTAAGCCTGAACTTATTGAATTATTAGCTAACCATAAAGGAAGCTATGCTGAGCAAGCCTATCAATCTATAGCTTTAAATAAGTATGTATTAGTGATAGTGGCTACCAATAATCCACAGCTGAATAAACAAATCGCAGATCAAGCAAGACAAAGTAATGTAGCTGTTAATGTGGTAGATAATCTTCAATTAAGCAGTGTAATTTTCCCCGCTATCATAGATAGATCCCCCATCATGATTGCTGTATCAACGGGAGGAGGTTCACCTGTTTTAGCAAGACTATTAAGAACAAAATTAGAGTCATTATTACCTAATAACTATGCTAAATTGGCTATGTTGGCTAAAAAATTTAGAGATAAAGTTAAAAGTCATTTTAGTTATCCAGAACAAAGGCGAATTTTTTGGGAAAAGATTTTGCAAGGACCTGTTGCTGAGCAAGCCTTGGCCGGGCAATTACAACAAGCAGAGCAACAATTACAAAATTTACTTGATAATTATCAAGATACATCCCCACAAGGCGAAGTCTATTTAATAGGTGCAGGGCCTGGTGATCCTGACTTACTAACTTTTAAAGCTTTGCGACTTATGCAACAAGCAGATGTTATATTATATGATAGATTAATTACTCCTGCTATTTTAAAGCTATGCAGACGTGATGCTGAACATATTTATGTGGGAAAAAAGCGTAACCAATATGCGTTACCTCAGGAAGAGATTAATAATTTATTAGTTTCTTTAGCAAAAGAAGGCAAAAGAGTTGCTCGGCTAAAGGGGGGAGATCCTTTTATTTTTGGGCGGGGTAGTGAAGAAATAGCTTCTTTAGCAGAACTTCAGATTCCATTTCAAGTAGTTCCTGGCATAACTGCTGCTAGTGGTTGTGCAGCTTATGCAGGGATTCCCTTGACGCATAGAGATTATGCGCAATCAGTTCGTTTTGTAACTGGCCATCTGCAAGATAATAATATTGATTTACCTTGGCAAGAATTGGTTACACCAGGTCAAACTATAGTTTTTTATATGGGACTTGTTGGATTACCAATTATTTGTCAGAAGCTCATAGAGTTTGGTCGTGATGCTTCTACGCCAATTGCCCTAATAGCGCAGGGTACTACTGTGTCACAGGTAGTTTACACGGGAATATTAGCTTCATTTGCTAGTCAAATAGCTAATGTTGAAATACATGCACCTACTTTACTAATCGTTGGCGAGGTTGTTCAATTAAGAGCTCAATTAGCATGGTTTAATAAGAATTAGAATTAACACCATGTTAGTTTATGAGTCCTCAAAAAATTATCTAAATTATTAGAAAATGTTTTCTGATGAAGTTAATGTGTAAAGCGATAAAGCTAAAGTTTACGGGGATATTAAAGTAGCTTATCTTTCTTAATTAAATTATTTTAATTTCAATTGATGTATAGTTTATTTTTTAAAAAGTGAATATTATGAGTGACTA
>CALYQH010000288.1 GCA_945283395.1 uncultured Ventosimonas sp.
GTTTATTTAAAAGATTATCGCCCCATACATACAGCTCTGCTTTTGAACTTTTGATGGCTATGCGTGCATCGATCTTGTTATAAGGCTTTAGGCCAAAATTATTTTGCACATCTGCCTTACGTGCACCTATATATCTATTGGTTATTCTTGTTTCCAAACTCAAGCCAGCTATATTAAGTGGCGTGCTATGTAATAGCGTTAAGTTAGCATTCCATTTGGCTGTATCAGGGACTTCATTATTTTTTTTGACTTCTCCTGAACTCTGTTTTGGAGTGTCAACAATTTTAGCATTGGTGTAACCTAGCCCGCCTATGAGTTCAATGTGCCAGGGAGTTTTCCAGAACCCATCTAATTCAGCACCAAAGCTGCGAGTATTGTAGTTTTCCACGACTGATACAAAGGTGGCAGGGTTATAACCCATTAAATGTTCGCGCTTGGTATCGGTATAGAATAGCGCAGTATTTAGTCCTACTGTACTGGTATCATTTTCCAGTTTTATACCTACCTCATAGGCGTTTACATAAGCTGATTTATAAGCTTGATCAGACATGCCGGTTGTTGCAAATTCAGTTCCTTCGTCATTAAAGCCCCCTGTTTTATAGCCTCTGGAATAAAGAGCATAGAGGTTTGTAAAATCATTAACTAGATAATTTAAACCTAGTCGACCTGTGGTGTAATGATCTGTGATGGTTTGTTTATCAAAAGCCAGCGATGGCCTTGATTTATCGCTTTGATAGAAAGAGTTTGCTTGCCATTTTGCTTGATAATTTTTCTTTTCATAAGATTGGCGCATGCCCGCTGTTAGTTTAAGTTTATCGGTAATAGGATAAGTTGTTTCACTAAATACGCCTATATTGTCAGTTTTAAACTTTCTTCTAATATTGGCATTCATTGCATTATTAGGATTAATTACATTATCTATGACATCATAAGTTTCTCTGTGCCGGTGGTTAGTATAGTAATTTAATCCTGCTACCCAAAAGAAGGCATCTTCAGGTTTAGAAGTAAATCTAAACTCTTGGTTAAAAAGGTTTTCTTTAGTTAAAAATGACCAGTTAGAAGGAGGTGATAAGTGTTTTTTATAAAGATAAGTATCTCCTTCATAAATGGGGGCTTGAGTATTGTGGTAGGTATAGGAGTATCCAGTTATAGCAGTAAATAAACTATGAGCAAGTTCATGCTCTATTGTTAAATTATATCGATAAATATTTTTGTTTGCTTTATCGCTACTGTTGGCAATATTAATCTTAGGATGATGACCATAAGGGCGCATCATATACATATCATCCATACCCATAGCACTTTCGATTTCAGTTATAAATAATACTGAGGTGAGTTCTGAGGGCTGCCACGATAATGAGCCTCTCGCCATTTTATTTCTAAGAATACTAACAGGCTGGTTATCATAGCGATTATGATAAATACTATCAGCTTCATCATAACGAACAGCAAGACGACCGCTTAGCGTGTCATTCAAAGGGCCGCTTAGCACGCCTTCAGTTAGTTTTTGATGCGCCTGCCCCAGTTCTGTTCTAAAGCCTGCCTCTAAATAATTAGTAGGCTTTTTCGAAATAATATTAATAGCGCCAGCTTCACTATTGCGACCAAATAAGGTTCCTTGTGGGCCTTTTAGTACTTCTACACGTTCTATGTCGAGTAAGTTTAGGGTAGTATTGCTAATGGATTGTGGCATACCGTCTACATTAATACTAACTGAGCTATCATCACCACTTAATGGGGTTATAGAGCCAACTCCACGCATTCTTATCGATTTGGCACCTCCCATATTAGTTATAACTTGCACGCCTACCGTATCATTTAAGGCTTTTTCTAAATTAGTTTCTCTATGTTCGGCTAATTTTTTATCATTAATTACATTAATGGTAAAAGGAATGTCTTTGGCTGATTCTTCAACATGCCGAGCCGTTACGGTAAGTTGTTCTAATTGAATAGCTTCATCTGCTTCGGGTAAAGTTTCTGCAACTGAGTTACCAGATAAACCAAAGGCACTGGCTATTAATAACCAAGGGGTGAGAGCTTTCCTTTGGTTTGCCTTAAATTGCGAAATGGTTAGGGTATTGATTGAAGTTAATTTATATTTCATATTCTTTCCCAAAACTACCTACCATATTGATGCACTAATGTAGTATTTAAGTATTCATCAGCCATTGGTGGTGGCTTGTTAGGTTTTATTTAGTTATGTTAAATGGTGATTAAATAACTTTTGTCTGTTCATTTATTGGCTAGAAAAATTGTATTTGGGAACATTCATACCAAAACCTCTGTAAGTAATTAGGCAAATTAGCCATTTATTTAAATAAGAATAGTTATTATTCGTAAAGTAATGCTTTTATTGAAAAATTTCTCCCCCAATCAGTTAACAATACCCTTATCGGTTCTTTGCTTATTTAACATATGTTAGTGGTATTTAAATAGTTAACTGTTAACAAGGCATGTTCATTTATATAAGTAGTTAACAATTAACCTGATATGGTTGGTAATTAATCTTTTTAGGGTAGTAATTGTGATAGTGGAAAGACTATTTTTAACTTATTTTATATGGCCAAGGTTATTATCTGCTATGTTAATTTTTGGTTTATCAAAAGATAAACAACTAGTTGTTACATTATTAAGTTCCCAACAAAGATATTTACTATTGATCTTTGTGTTAACTATCTTAGCTGCTATGACAGAACTCTTACCTTTTTTTGTGTTATATAAAATTTTTAATGCAATCATAAATTATCAGCCTTTAACTAGTTATTATTTAATTAAATTAGCATTAGTTATGGCAGGTGTAATTTTATTACGTTATATACTTTATAGTATGGCTTATTATTGCAGCCATCAAGCAGCGTATTCAATTCTTACCGAGTTACGTTATAAGTTAGTTAATAACTTGGTCTATGCCCCATTACCTTGGCTTCAACAACATCCATCTGGCAAGCTAAAGCAAATGGTTATCCAAGAGGTGGAGCGTGTTGAGACTTTTGTTGCCC
>CALYQH010000289.1 GCA_945283395.1 uncultured Ventosimonas sp.
AATAAGTTTTAACTCAATAGCGATTAACTTATATGATAATCTTAACAATGCAGCAAAGTTCTAGTTAATTATAAAAATTTATCTGTAGATTAGCATGAGGCATAAATAAAGATGACAAAGCTTAGCATACTAAATAAACTGTATAAATTTTGGGCATTAGAGCAAGTAGCCTATAGTGTTAGAGTTTTTATAGCGTTAACTGTGGCCATGTTAGTTTGTTGGTGGCAAGGTGAGTTATTGCGAGTAGTACCTTCATTTTTAGGTATTATTGCGTGTGCTTTGGCTGAAACAGATGATAGTTGGCAGGGAAGAATTAAGGCAGTTATTGTTACCCTTATATGTTTTAGTATTACTTCGGTTTCTGTGGTGCTACTTTATCCTTACCCTTGGTTCTTTGCTCTAGGATTAGCAGTAGCAAGTTTTGCTTTAACCTTATTAGGGGTTATAGGAAGTCGTTATAGCTCAATTGGTATGGCAACATTAATTCTTTCTATTTATACCATGATAAGTGTTAGTCAACATATTGAGATGAATAGTCCCGATATTTGGTTAGATATAATTATTCTAATAGTAGGTGCTAGTTGGTATGGTTTATTGTCTATTATTTGGAGTTTTCTGTTTGTTCATCAGCCTGTACAGTACGCACTTTTTAAACTTTTTAATGAATTAGGTAATTATTTGAAACTAAAAGCTATTTTAATTGAACCTATCAGAAAGTTAGGTGTTGAGCAACAGCGCTTATTACTTGCCCAGCAAAATAGTAAAGTGGTTGCAGCTCTCAATTTAGCTAAAGAAACAATTTTTAATAGGATGAAAGGCAATATGCATAGTCCACAAGTTAGCCATTATTTGAAACTTTACTTTATTGCCCAAGATATTCATGAAAGAGCTAGTTCTTCTCATTATTCTTATGATGCTTTAAGTGAGGCGTTTTTTCATAGTGATATATTATTTCGTTGTTATCATTTATTAGATTTTCAAGGACGTGCTTGTCAGTCATTGGCAAAAGCTATCCGCTTAAAAGAACCTTTTGTTTATAAAGCAAATAATAAATTTTTAAATGATTTACAAAAATCTTTCTTTTTTTTAAAGCAACAAGCTAGCAATAATTGGCGATTATTGAGCTTAGTGGCTGCCTTAACTAATAATTTAGCAGATTTGGAAAAAAAACTAGTTAATGCTATGAATCCTGATGCCCTCACAGATGAGCAGGATAATAGCTTATTTGATAGAGAAATACATACTTTCAAGGGAGCTTATCTTTGTGTTAAACAAAATTTATCATTTACTTCGTTAGTTTTTCGCCATGCTTTGCGTTTAGCCATAGCATTAACAGTGGGCTATGGTGTTATGCAATGGTTAAATCCACAGTATGGTTTTTGGATTTTATTAACTACAGTATTTGTATGTCGTCCTAGTTATGGTGCAACAAGGGCTCGTTTAGGGCAACGTATGTTAGGTACTATTATAGGAGTTATAGGTGGATGGGCATTAATTTCGTTATTTCCAAATGCTGTCATTGAGTCAGTAATAGCTATTATTACAGGTGTTTTATTCTTTGCTTATAGAGTGGATAAGTATACAGTATCAACTGCTTTTATTACTATTATGGTTTTGTGTTGTTTTAATCAGATAGGTAATTCAGTTTTTACTACTATATCCCCCAGATTATTAGATACTTTTATTGGTTGCGTTATTGCAGGGCTAGCAATATTTCTAATTCTGCCTGACTGGCAAGGTAGGAGGCTTAATAAGGTATTAGCTAACACGTTAAGCGCTAATAGTAAATATTTAAAGGAAATTATGCACCAATATCAAGTGGGTAAACAAGATAATTTAGATTATAGAATTACTAGAAGGAATGCTCACAATGCCGATGCTGCGTTATCTAGTACATTAGCTAGTATGCTTTTAGAACCAGAATATTTTAGAAAAGATGCTGATGCAGGTTCCAGATTTTTAGTAGTTTCTCATACTATATTAAGTTATTTATCTGCGCTAGGTGCTCATAGAGTGGCGCTGACAGACAATAATATCATTTATGATTTATTAGAGAAAACGACGATTGCTATTATTCAAGCTTTGGATGAGATAGCAGATGATCTTAGTCAATTCAAAACTGTAATACAATATAACCCAGCTGAGCAATCTTTATTACAAGAGTTAGAACAGTTACCAGATAAAATGGCAGAAGAGGTTAAATTAGTTTTTACAGAATTGGCTTTAATAATAAAACAGGTAATGCGTATTCGCATTTTAGCAGCAAAATTACAACACCAGCCTATTGGCCCACAGGCAGTTACTACTGAATAGTGGCTGTTTTTTTCTTAAAAACATAAAATAAGTTTGGCTCAGCAACTATATAGATATTGTCTTCATTATCTAAAGCTAAACCTTCTGCTTGACGAATAGGCTGAGAGAGCCCATGGCCAATTAATAAAGAGAGGCTACTGATAGGATAACCTTGTTTATCTATTTCTACTACAAGCCGCGATTCAGCAGAAAGAATAAGTAAATGATTATAATGTTCATTAAAGGCTAAGCCTGATAAATCTTTTAAAAAAAGTTGTTGATCCCTAATAGAGTTATTACTAACTTCTAAATTCATATTACTATTAGCTGCTTGTGGAAAACCTATTACTTCATAAATATGAACAGGATCTTTTTCTTTAGCTGCATATATTTTTTTCTGGCTAGCATCCCAAGTTATTCCTTCTAAACCTTTGTTTCCTACTCCACCCATTCCAAGGGTGAATTGTGCTGCTCCCTTAGCTGTTACTTGGGTAGTATCTTTATCAATAGTAACCAGTACAATTTTTTGTGATCTTTCATCACTAATGATAAATTTATTATTTCCTAAATATTCTATAGATTCCGGATCATTAATACCTATTAAATTAATATAGCGGAGATTTTTACCTGCGGTAGTTAATTCTACAACTTGTTCTGGATGATTAACCACAGCAAATAAAGATTTA
>CALYQH010000290.1 GCA_945283395.1 uncultured Ventosimonas sp.
AGAAATTTGTAATAAACTTGGCCAGCTGCAAAAGTAAAATTAGCTAATTGTAGTATCAAAAAGCCATACCAAAAATGACTTGTTATGGCATCATATCTAATAACAGCTGCTCCTAAAGTAGCTATTAAGGCACTTATTAATGCCCAAGGCTGAAAATGCCTATTTAAAAGATCATCTATCAGTGTAATATGTAGGGGAGTTAAAATAGTAAATAACAGAACCTCTGGAACAGAAAATAAAGAAAAACGTATATATAAGCAGACATAAGTGATACCAAACTGTAAAGCTCCACATAACATAACACCATAAATAAAAGAAGGGATAACCCCTCGCTATTTTGTGTAAGGCAGAAATACAAAAGCAGCGATACTTATACGAGTTACAACTGCAAAAAAACTATCGACGCTGCCAGCTAGGTATTCTCCTATTAAGCTAAATGAAAAAGCCCATATACAGGTTACTATTACTAAATAAAACATGAGTCAAAACTGATTAAGTGATTGCTTTTGGTAAAGTGATATAATAAACCAATTTGGAGTGTCTGAGTGGGGTTATCAGTATTGAGCTACTGAAAAGAAAATTATAACGATGAGGCAACAAATTAAACCAAAAGATATAAAATATTGGGTATTCGATATGGATGGGACTCTTACTCAAGCCGTCCATGATTTTCCTTTGATTAAAAAACAATTAAATATTCCCCCACAAGCCGATATTCTTACATATATTAATGCATTGCCAGAACAACAAAGAGCTAAAAAAAATGCTTGGCTAATTGAGCATGAACGAAAGCTAGCTCAGCAAGCGAAACCCTCTCAAGGAGCGATAGCATTAGTAAAACATTTAAAAAAACAAGGTTACCAGTTAGCCATATTAACTCGTAACGATAGGCAATTAGCTCATATTACTCTAACAGCTATTGGCTTGGTCGAATGTTTTAAACCCGCGTTTATTTTAGGTAGAAATGAAGCTATTCCGAAACCTGACCCTGATGGGTTGAAGCAATTAGCTAATATGTGGCAAGTTAAGCCTTTGCAAATGCTGATTGTAGGTGACTTTAGCCATGATTTAGCTTGTGGTAAGAAGGCTGGATCTTATACTATTTTAGTTAATCATTTTTATAATGAGTGGCCTGAATTAGTAGATTGGTATTATCCTAATTGTCAATCCTTATTAGCAGATTTATAGATATGTCTATTATAGATGAGTTGGCTGAAAAGCATATTTTAGCAGCGCTAGAGAAAGGTGAACTTGATAATTTGCCTGGAGCCGGCAAACCACTAGTAATAGATGATGATAGCCATGTTCCTGTTCATTTACGAGCAGCTTATCGCATTTTGAAAAATGCTGGTTGTTTACCGCCAGAGCTAGAGCACAGGAAACAAGCTTTGGAATTAGTAGATCTATTGGAGAGTTTGGAAGAGGATTCTGAAGTTTTTACCATTAAAGCTAGGGAATTACAAACATTGGAACTCAAGATGCAATTAGCAGGAATCAATACTAATTTCTTAAAAAGTAACTATAAAACAGCTATTAATCAAGCTTTGAATAAAAAAACTAAATAAGAATAGCTTGATACTATTAATATATGAACAGATTGATATGTTTTCTTTACAATAACTTAATAGCAAAAATAAAAAAGAGTAAAGATGTAACTAACAACTCTTCAAAAATAGAATTTATTCTAAATTGCTTTTAGCACTATAATTATGTTTGTATAGTAAATTTAATAAATAAAATTAGTTATTAAAAAAATCAAGTGATAACGTTAAAAATTACCAAGCAATATTCTATTAGTAAAATTTAGTTATATCAAAACTTTTAAAAAGCACGAACAACTATTTAATAAACATCTTTTAAAAGTAACAATAACTGCAAATTGCCATCTACTCTTGCCAGATCATATAATTACTGTTTCATAAAATATTAGTTATGCTGTTCCCTCAAAATAGCTTTATAGCCTATATCCTTTCGATAAAAGCAGCCTTTCCAGTGAATTTGGTTAGCAAGCTGGTAAGCATTATGTTGTGCTTCTGATACGTTTATACCTAAAGCTGTTGCACAGAGTACACGGCCACCATGAGTAACTACTTTACCCTCTTTCAATGTTGTACCAGCATGAAATATTTTACCAGTTTTACTTATGGCTTGATCAAGTCCTTTAATCTCATCTCCTTTTGCATAATCAGCAGGATATCCTTGGGCAGCTAGGACTACACCAAGACTAGCACGACTATCCCACGTAGCGTTAACTTTATCTAATCGCTTGGCCAGTGCTGCTTCTATAAGCTCAATTAGACTAGTTTGTAAACGTAAAAGAATAGGCTGTGTTTCAGGATCGCCAAGGCGGCAATTAAATTCTATTACCTTTGCTTCCCCTGATGGGGATATCATTAGTCCCGCATAGAGAAAACCCGTATAAACATTACCTTCTTGAGCCATCCCTTGAACAGTAGGCTGTATAATTTGTTGTATAATGCGTTCGTGAATTTCAGGTTTGACAACTGGAGCAGGGGAGTAAGCCCCCATACCGCCAGTATTAGGTCCTGTATCACCATCTCCTATGCGTTTATGGTCTTGACTTGTAGCCATAGGTAATATATGTTCACCATCTACCATCACAATAAAACTAGCTTCTTCACCTACTAAAAAATCCTCAATAACTACTCTTGCTCCTGCCTCACCAAAAGCATTACCTGATAACATATCTTTTACTGCTGCTTCGGCCTCTTCGAGAGTCATGGCAACAATAACCCCTTTTCCAGCAGCTAATCCGTCTGCTTTAATAACTATCGGAGCCCCCTTTGTGTGTAAATAAGCAATAGCTGGCTCTATTTCAGTAAAATTTTGATAGTTTGCGGTAGGGATTTGATGGCGTGCTAAAAAATCTTTGGTAAAGGCTTTGGAACCTTCTAATTGTGCTGCTTGTGCAGTAGGGCCAAAGCATTTAAGCCCTCGTTTGTTAAATA
>CALYQH010000291.1 GCA_945283395.1 uncultured Ventosimonas sp.
TATCGGAAAGGTGAACTAAACCATCTATACCACCTTCAAGACCTATGAAAATACAAAAATCAGTGATAGATTTGATATTACCTTTGATCTTATCACCTTTGTTATAACGAGTTGAAAAGTCTTCCCAAGGATTCGTCTTAGTTTGCTTAATACCTAAAGAAATACGGCGACGCTCTTCGTCAATTTCTAACACTTGAACTTCAACTTCGTTACCCACTTGAACCACTTTAGAAGGGTGAATATTTTTATTAGTCCAATCCATTTCTGAAACGTGAACTAAACCTTCAACACCTTCTTCCAGCTCAGCAAAACAACCATAATCTGTCAAGTTAGTAACACGTGCCATAGCACGAGTACCTTTTGGATAGCGTGCTTTAATAGCAATCCATGGATCTTCGCCTAGTTGTTTTAGGCCTAAAGATACACGATTACGTTCCCGATCGAACTTCAATACTTTAACATCAATTTCATCACCAACAGCTACTACTTCTGACGGATGCTTGATGCGCTTCCATGACATATCAGTAATATGTAATAAACCGTCGACACCGCCTAAATCTACAAATGCACCGTAGTCAGTTAAGTTTTTAACAGTACCTTTAACTTCTTGGCCTTCTTGTAAGTTTTCAAGTAATGCTTCACGCTCAGCACTATTCTCAGCTTCAAGCACACTACGGCGAGAAACTACTACATTGTTACGTTTTTGATCTAACTTAATAACTTTAAACTCAAGCTCTTTACCTTCTAAATGTAAAGTATCACGTACTGGACGTACATCTACTAAAGAACCTGGTAAGAAAGCACGAATACCATTGATATCAACTGTAAAGCCACCTTTAACTTTACCATTGATAAGACCTTTAACTACTTCCTCTGCAGAGAAGGCAGCTTCAAGTGTTTGCCAAGATTCAGCACGTTTAGCTTTTTCACGAGAAAGTTTAGTCTCACCCCAACCATCTTCAACAGCTTCTAACGCTACTTGAACGTCATCACCTACATTGATAGTTACTTCACCTTGTTCGTTAACAAATTGCTCTAAGGGAATAAAACCTTCAGATTTTAATCCAGCATCTACAATAACCCAGTCACCTGCGATATCTACTATGGTGCCTGTTACTATAGAACCAGACTGCATTAATTGGATTTTTTGGCTTTCTTCAAAAAGTTCTGCAAAGCTTTCGCTCATGTTCATACCTGTAGTTAAAGACGAAAAACGCCTATAGCCGTATTTCCAGCCTAATACGGGTCAGTTAAATAAATACCAAAGAAATAGCTGGTTTCTTTGGTATCAGAAAATTAATTAGTTGATTTAAAGGCTGTATGCTTAGATACTTCTGCCATAATTTTATCTAACACTTGTTCTATACTAAGAGTGGTAGAATCTATTACAATCGCATCACTAGCTGGTTTTAAAGGCGCTACTGATCTATTAGTATCTCGTTCATCACGTGCTTTAATTTCATCAATAAGACTGTTCAGTTTAACATTTTCACCAGACTCTTTCAACTGTAAGTAGCGTCTTTTAGCTCTCTGCTCAGCGCTAGCCGTTAAGAAAAACTTAACAGATGCATGAGGAAAAACCACCGTTCCCATATCTCTACCATCTGCAATTAATCCGGGAGTTGCTAAAAATGATCTTTGTCTTGCCAATAATGCTTGCCTCACTTTGGGAAGTATAGCTACTTTAGAGGCATTATTACCTACCATTTCCGTGCGAATTTCATTGGTAACGTTATCACCTTCTAAAAAAATGGTTTGTTTATTATCTTTTTCATTGACTAAAAAACTAACCTCTAGTTTAAGTGCTAAGTCAACCAATGCCTTTTCATCATCGAAAGCTATGTGATGTTTTAATGCTGCTACTGATAATAATCTATATATCGCACCTGAGTCCAATAAATGGAAACCCAATTTTTTAGCTAATAAGATAGCTATAGTTCCTTTTCCCGACCCACTGGGGCCATCAATAGTAATAAGCGGTATCTGCTTTTCCATGAAAATTATTCCTTAGTTACGTTAATACCGCAATTAGTAGCTAATTCTAAGAAATTAGGAAATGAGGTAGCTACGTTAGCACAATCATGAATTCGGATTTCACCTAGTGCGCAAACAGATGCTATTGCAAAAGACATAGCAATACGATGGTCAGCATGACTCCAAACTTCTCCACTCATTAATTGTCCACCTTCAATTATAATACCATCAGAGGTAGGCTCAGCCTTAATACCTAGAGCCAACAATCCATCCGCCATTACTTGAATACGATCAGACTCTTTTACTCTTAGTTCTGCTGCACCAGTTAAGATAGTTTTACCTTCGGCACAAGCAGCCGCTATAAAAAGCACAGGAAATTCATCAATTGCCAAAGGGACAAGTTCTTCAGGAATAGTAATACCTTTTAATTTAGCATGTTTAACTCTAATATCAGCAACAGGTTCTCCTCCCACCTCAATTATATTCTCAAGGCTAATATCTGCGCCCATTAGCTTAAGAATATCTATCACACCAGTACGAGTAGGATTGATTCCTACATGGCGTAACGTAATATCAGCTTCTTTAGCAATTGTGGCAGCAACTAGAAAAAAAGCAGCCGATGAAATATCTGCTGGCACATGAATAGAGGTAGCCGTAAGCTTACCATTAGGCTTAATAGTAACAGTAGCCCCCTGCACTTCTAGCGGATAACCAAAGCCTTTTAGCATGCGTTCCGTATGATCTCTGGTCGGCGCTGGCTCAGTTACAGAAGTTTCTCCTGAAGCATAAAGCCCAGCCAGCAATAAACAAGATTTTACCTGAGCACTTGCCATAGGCATGGTGTAATGCATACCCGTTAACAGATGACCCCCTTCAATATTAAGAGGTGGTCTACCATCTACACCTGTATTTACTATTGCGCCCATGTCTCTTAAAGGTTTAGCTACCCTATTCATAGGACGTTTAGCAAGGGAAGCATCTCCGGTTAAAGT
>CALYQH010000292.1 GCA_945283395.1 uncultured Ventosimonas sp.
CTAGCTGGCAAGATTTTTTGGATGTCAAAAAATTTCCTTGCTATCGTGGCCTACAACGAAGTCCCATGATAGCTTTGGAAGCTGCCTTATTAGCAGATGGGGTAAAGCCAGCAGATATCTATCAGCAATTAACCACTGCTGAAGGAGTAGATAGAGCGTTTCATAAATTAGCTGAGTTAAAACCCTATATCAAATGGTGGGATAAAGGTTCGCAACCCTTACCTATGCTGTTAGCAGGTGATGTAGTGATGACCAGTACTTTTAATGGGCGTGCTGTCATAGCTAAACAAGAAGGAAAAGCCGTAGGTTTGATGTGGCGTGATAGTTTTTATGATATGGATCATTTTGCGATTGTGAAGGGGAGTTCTCATAAAGAATTAGCTGAGCAGTTTATTGCTTTTTCTATAGCGGCTGAACCTCAAGAAAAGTTTACTGAATATTCAAAATATGGCTTTGTAAATAAAGCAACCATCGCTATGATAGATCCTGAATTATTGATGAATATTTCTAATGACCCTGATACTATGCAGTATGCCCATAGGATTAATGCCAATTTTTGGGTAGAGTACGGAGAATCTTTAGTGCAACGCTTTAATGTCTGGGCTTCCCAATAGGAATTAGAATGACACAAGCGATTGCTAATCAACAGATATTAACTAGACGTTTAGCACGAATTGAGCGAAAAAGAGATTGGTTATCTCGCTTAATTGTATTGCCTGCGGTACTTTTTTTAACGGTTTTTTTTCTAATACCCTTAGCGGATATTCTCTGCAAAAGTGTGATTAACCCCGAAATTCATAAGAATTTGCCAAACACATTAGTAGCGTTAAAAACATGGGATGGCAAGAGTGAACCTAATGAAACCATTTTTCAAGCATTAGTTACCGATCTTAAAAACGCCCGTCAAGCAGGGGTAGCTGGTTCTATTGGTAGGCGCTTAGGTTATGAAGATGAAAAATACCGTGTTATGCTAAGTGCTACTTTAAGAAGGCTTCCACCCGCTAATGCAGCCGATGTTAAAGCACAGGTTATAAGCGCGTCGGCTTTATGGCGCGAGCCTAGTACTTGGCAGACTATTCAGCAAAATGCCGGGGCGCTTACGAGCCTTTATATATTAGCGGTATTTGACCATAAGCTAGATCCGATATCAGGTAAAATTATACCAGTCCCTGCGCAACAAGCTGAATATTTGAATGTCTTGGGTCGGACATTATGGATGTCTTTTATTATCACCTTATGTTGTGTGGCCATAGGTTATCCGTTAGCTTTTTGGTTGGCTTGTCAACCTATTAAGCGGGCGAATTTACTGGTTATTTTGGTGTTATTACCTTTTTGGACTTCGCTGTTAGTACGCACTACTGGTTGGTTTATTTTATTGCAGAATAATGGTGTTATTAATTATCTTCTGTTGTCATTACATTTTATAGAGAAACCTTTATCGCTAGTACCTGGCCGTTTTGGTGTTTATATTGCGATGGTTCATATTTTATTGCCTTTCATTGTGTTACCTCTATATGCAGTGATGAGAGGTATTTTACCTACTCATCTAAGGGCGGCTATTTCGTTAGGTGCACATCCATTTTATGCATTTTTAACCGTCTATTTACCACAAACTTATGCAGGTTTGAGAGCAGGAGTATTATTGGTCTTTATTATGGCAATTGGTTATTACATTACGCCGTCTTTATTAGGTAATCCATCTGATCAGATGGTTAGTTCTTCTATAGCTTATAGTATTAATACCATCAATAATTGGGGGCTTGCGGCTGCTTTAAGTTTGCAACTTATGATCATTGTTGTGTTACTTAGTTGGGTGTATAGCAAAGTGTCTTATAAAAAACTAAACAACAAGGCGTGAGATGTTTAAACATTATTATCATTCTAAAGGTTGGTGTTGGGCACGTTATTGTTTTAATAGCTTTGCTTTATTAGTACTAGTTTTTTTGATTACGCCTGTGCTAGTAATCATACCTTTATCTTTTAATGGTAGTTCTTTTTTGACCTATCCATTAGATGGCATTTCGTTACAGTGGTATAAAACTTTTTTTACTTCTGAAGCTTGGTTGGGAGCTTTGCAAAATAGTCTTATTATTGCGCCCATTGCTACATTATTAGCAACCGCTTTAGGTACGTTAGCGGCTATGGGAATAACACGCAGTAATTTTAGAGGAAGAATGCTTTTTATGACTATTATTATGTCGCCTATGGTGACACCAATAGTCATAGTGGCTGTGGGTATTTATTTTTTCTTTGCGCAACTTAATTTAACCAATAGTTATTTAGGACTCATTTTAGCTCATACTGTTTTGGGGCTACCTTTTGTGGTTATTACGGTTAGCGCGACATTAAGAGGTTATAATATTTATTATTCAAAAGCAGCAGCTAGCTTAGGTGCTTCTCCTTTTATGGTGTTTCGTACCGTTACTTTTCCGTTGATAGCCCCAGGCGTTATATCAGGTGCTTTATTTGCTTTTGCTACCTCTTGTGATGAAATAGTAGTCACTTTGTTTTTAGCAAGCCCTAAACAACATACCCTTCCTATGCAAATGTTTAGTGGTATTAGGGAAAATGTAGAACCTACCATCGCAGCAGCGGCTACCATTATGTTAATATCATCAGCTGGCTTGTTGTTAACTATTGAATGGATAAGGCGTCGTATTGAAAAGATTCGAATAAAGTCTAATTTTTAGAATGGCAGAGCTTTCTATTAGTTGTAAAACAAATGGAGGTAGGGTATTAACTAAAGCAACTTTATTAAGGTATTAAATGATCTTATCTAGGATAGATAAGATCATTATTTAATCAAAATTTGATGCTATTACAAGCGTCTAGTAATGCTCTACGAGCTAAAGCAAGATTTGATTTTAGTTTATCAAGCACCATGTATGAGAATATTTCAGGTTTGCTTTCTAATGGACGAATAATGTGATATTGCTTACCCAAGGTAATTAAAATATCTT
>CALYQH010000293.1 GCA_945283395.1 uncultured Ventosimonas sp.
TTCCTGCTAGTATTTTAAATAATGTTGATTTACCAATACCTGATACCCCCGAAAGAATTATTGACTCCCCTTGGTTAAGATGAAGAGAAAACAAGTTAAATAACACATTACCGTGAGGGGATTTAATAGTTAATTTATTAATTATTAATGCTTCTTGATTGTCATTATTAACATTACTAGAAATTTTTTTACAACTCAATTCATCGGCTTTCTCTAAGAATTGATTCAACCTGTTGCTACAGGCTGCTAATTCAGCTAGCTTATCATAATAGAAGATGAACCAAGACATATTAAGAGCTACATTACTAAAGGCTTTACTGATTTGCATTAACGATCCTAGACTTACCTTGCCTATTAAATAAATGGGTAATGCAAAAAAAGTAGGAATATAAAAAACACTTAGATTATAAGGTCTTGTAAAACAACCTAAAAAAAATTCACGTTTTATCAAATAGTGCCAATTTTTAATAACTGCCTGCAAGTGTTGTTCAAGTACATTTCTTTCTACTTCTTCGCCATTTAGTAAAGCAATGGGTTCCTTCGACTCCCTAAACCGTGTTAGTGCAAATCTATAATTAGCCTCTTTATGCTGTTGCTGCATCAATAATTTTTTTAATGGATTTCCTAACCAATGGGTAATAAAAGAACTTATTAGCACATAAATAGGCGCCAGCCATATCAAATAATGCGAGATATATACAGTTGTTCCCCATAGATCAAAAGAAAGTACATAATCGGCAGTAATATTCCAAAGTACTAGATAATAAGAAAATAACCCGATAATTTTAATAATTAATAATAATCCATGATCTGTTAATCTTTCTAAAAATAAGCGGCAATCTTCAGCAATTCGCTGGTCTGGATTATCCAGATTAGATTGTTCAAAATTTAACTGCCAATAAACTTTATTAGTTAACCAACGATCTAACAGCGTGTCATTTAACACTTTTCGCCACGTAATAACTAATAATTTGCGTATATATTCAGCAGCAAGATAAGTAATAGCTCCTACCAAAGTAATTAACAAAAACACAGATGTTTGTTTGACTACTCCATACATATCATACTGTTCAAGGGCATTATAAAAATTCTTATTCCAAATAATCATTTCTAAACTAACTTGTATTAATAGAATATTTAGAATAATGACTAAAACAGCATATAGGAGCCCTAATTTACCTTGTTTGGTTTTTGAACATAATTTAATTAATAAAAAAATATTTTTTAAGGTTCGCACTCTGTAATTTTCTCATTATTATTGTTGTTGCTTTCTTTCTGCAAAGGGCTCTATCTTATCTAGCAGAAATAGCCCGTCAGCTATTGTGTTAATTTCTTCTGCGTTATGAGTATTTTCTAAAGTAGGTAATAAAATACCGACGTCTTTAACTCCCAAGTCCTTTAACTGATGCGGGGTTCCGTAACCATATTCAACATGGCCTTTACCTATAATTCCAACGATGAGCGGTATATCATTAGAGGCAGTATTAGCATTTTCTATGGCATTATAAATATTACAGGCAAAGGCTCTATCCCATGTTTGCTGCGCCCTAATAAAACGATCAGGAAGATCTTTGGTGACAGGATCAATAAAACGGCCTTGGGTTTGTTTTAATAAATAAGCTCTATAACCTTGTAATGCACTAGCTGCTGGGCTTAAACCATCTCTCTCTGATGGGGGAATAGCTTCCCAGCCCTCTTTACCCACCCGTGTTACTAGTTCCCTAGGACAATTTAAGGCCAACATTTTAATATGTTGCTGACGACAAAAATGAAACAGTGGCAAATATATTTCTGCCGGAAATCCCCACGTTTTAGCCCATTGTACTTGCTCAAGAAAATCTATAGTAGACAATTGTCCTGCTACCCATAAATCTATAATAGGCTGCATCGTACGGGGAAACATTTCAAATCCCATCATCATATTAGGGCGATATGCATGTAAATATGTAGCTGTGTGTAATTGCCAACGATGAACCTCAGCTATATCATGCCGTTCACCTAATAATACTACTTGCTTAGTAGCCATTTTGGTTAAGAAGGTTTGCTGATCTACATGCTCACCTGTATCAGGCAACATCCATTGTCCTCTTTTATGCTTATAGACTGACATATTCAATTATTCCTACTAAAAATTAACCACGACATCAACACTAAAGGTTCTACCTGGTGCAGTTTGTAACTCTAAGGGATTAGTAGCCCTGCTACTAGAGGCGGGATTTTCATAATAGGTTGTAAATAAGGGCCATTTAAAATAACGTCTATCTAAAATATTTTGTACGGAGGCTCTTAAAGTCAAATTTTTGGTAGCATTCCAATTAAAATAAGCATCATAAATAGCATAACCAGAAGGTTTAAATACTTTGCCATTAGTTTCACTTTTTTTGGAAGTTCTTGTCACCCCTTTCGATAAAGTACTCACTAATTCTGTTTGGAAATTAAGCTCTGGATAAACCCATTTAACACCTAAACTTCCTTCTAGCGGCATGGCATCATTAAAAAATTCAGTTTTAGAATTAGCCGTTTGTTTTTGCTTACCATATTGATAAGAAGCAGCGGCATTAACTGACCAATTAGGCAAAAATTGCCACTCTCCAGAGGATTCTAACCCCCAAATGTTAACTTTAGATAAATTTTGATATGTATAATCAGTTGGGTTTATCTGTACAAGATTTTTTATATAATCTCTATAGTCTGCTCTAAAACCACCAAAAGAGAACCATCCATCAGTAAACTCTCCTCTAACCCCTGCTTCATACGATTTAACTTTTTCAGCCTTCAAATCAGGATTAGGTATTAGATTCATTGACATCATAGGCATACTTCGAGAAGTATAAAGTTGCTGTGCTGTGGGCATCTTAAATCCTTCTGAATAACGAGCATACAAAGAGTATTGATGCGTCAGGTTGAATACAGCTCCTAATTGAGGAATAAATCTTTTTGATTCTAATTTACGTGGT
>CALYQH010000294.1 GCA_945283395.1 uncultured Ventosimonas sp.
AGTGGCTGCCCCTGAATGAATAGCAGCTTTATAAAAAACTCATCCCGATGTAATTATTTATACAGCATCGATCGATTCACATCTTAATGAAAAAGGTTACATAGTACCTGGATTGGGTGACGCTGGAGATAAAATTTTTGGCACTCATCAAAAAGAAGCTTAAACAATAGTTATGAATCCATTATTTTTAGTTAGAGTAGTTCTGGTAGCAACCTCTCACCCTGGTAATATTGGTGCAGCTGCTAGAGCTCTAAAAAACATGGGATTAAGTCAATTAGTCTTAGTAACCCCCAAACATTTTCCTGATACAGAAGCAATAGCCAGAGCTTCTGGAGCTGATGACATTTTACAAAATGCTACTGTGATTAGTTCATTAGATGAAGCTTTAATAGGATGTCATTTAGTCTTAGGAACCAGTGCTAGAGCAAGGCAAATTCCATGGCCTATTTTAAATCCCAAGGAAGCTGCTGAGCTTGCGATCAATAACCTAAAAAAACAACATAAGATCGCTTTAGTTTTTGGTCGAGAACATGCTGGCCTAACTAATGAAGAATTAGAGCGTTGTCATTATCATATCCAGATTCCTGCTAATAAAAATTTTTCATCACTTAATGTAGCTGCCGCAGTGCAAATATTGACTTATGAACTACAGATGGCCTATTTGCAATGGCAACAATTACCGACCAAGATGCAAAAGCAAGAATCCGCTCTGGAACAAAATAACTTGCCTTGTACTAAAGATAATTTAGAGCTGTTTTATCAACATTTAGAACAGACATTAATCAACATTCATTTTCTTGATCCTAATAAACCAAAACATTTGATGGCTAGATTGCGTCGTTTGTATGGCAAAGCACAAATAACTAAATTAGAGATGAATATTTTGAGAGGTATTCTTACTGAAACTAATAAAGCTATTGGTTCAAAGAACTAAATTAAAATAATTTTATAAGGACTGACTTATGAGCAAGGTACTACAAAAAGAAAAACTTATGTTTATAGGGCTATTATCTACCATCATAGCTTATAGCTTTGAACACACTTTAATAAGTCTAGGTGGAGGCTTAGCGCTTATCAGCGCAATACTACTTATTATAGCTATTATAGGAGTAGCCATTAGGGTTGCCCATCATGCTGAAGCCATTGCAGAAAAAATAGGCGAGCCTTACGGTACCATGGTATTAACACTTTCGGCAGTTATGGTTGAAGTTATTATTTTAGTTATTATGATGGGACATGAGCATTCGCCGACCCTAGCTAGAGATACCATTTACGCTGCTATTATGCTTGATATTAATGGCATTATAGGACTTGCCGCATTATTAGGTGGTTTAAAATATGGAGAGCAAGCTTACAATGATGATTCAGGTAAAACCTATGTCGTTATGATCATGACTGCAATAGGAATTGCAATGCTAGTACCAGAGTTTTTGCCGACTGATAAATGGACTTATTACTCTATGTTCACCATCATAATAATGGCTATTTTTTATGCTCTCTTTTTAAAGTTACAAACTGGCAAGCATAGCTACTTTTTCCATTATAACTATGCAGACAAAGGTGGTGAAGTTGCACAGGCTGAGCATCATACGACCAATAATGTAAAAGTAGCTATTAGCTTAATGCTAGTTGGTGTTATTTTGACAGGTGTTTTGGCTGAAGTGATGTCTAAGCTCTTAAACATAGGAGTACAAGGGCTTAACATGCCACCTATTATTTTAGGCTTGGTAGTAGCTATTATCTCAGCCAGTCCTGAAATATTAACTGCTTTAAAAGCAGCCCTAACAAATAGAATGCAACCTGTTATCAATATAGCATTAGGTGCTAGCTTATCAACCGTTATACTGACCATTCCAGTAGTTGAAGCAGTAGCCCTACTCACAGGACAACAAATTATAATGGGGCTTACTACTCCTCAAACCGTCATACTTTTTATTACATTGATGGTAGCTATGATCAATTTAATAGACGGAGAAACCAATGCTATCGAAGGAATGACTCATTTTGTTCTGTTTGCCACTTTTATTATGTTATCAGTTATAGGCTTATAAAATAATACTATTGCCAATTCAACATTTATCTTTTCTAAATACTGAATATTGGTTTAACTAATTATAATTATTTTTTAGTATGTAAGGAGCAAATTCACTCTTTTCTTTTCTAATTGGTTAGTTATTTTTTTAAAAGGAAAAAATATGAAAATCAGTAAACTTCTTATATTAATTACATTATTATTTAGTGGCCAGTTACTGGCTGACGAACATTGGGGATATGAAGGCACTATATCACCAGAACATTGGGGAGATATTTCTAAAGACTTCAGAACCTGTAAAACAGGTAAACATCAATCGCCTATTAATATTACCAAAGCCAAAAAACTAGCTCCGCAACCTCTTATATTTCATTATGAGCTAACACCAGAAGAAGTTATTAATAATGGGCATACTGTGCAAGTCTCTGTTAATAGTGATGATGACTATTTAACTTTTAATGGCACTCACTATTTACTAAAACAATTTCACTTTCATACTCCTAGTGAAAATCAAATAGAAGGCAATTCCTTTCCTTTAGAAGTTCATTTTGTACACACTGATAAGGAGGGAAAACTTTTAATATTAGCCGTTATGCTAAAAGAAGGCAAGGCCAACCAGGAAATAGAAAAAGCTTGGCGAGTTGTCTCTAAGCAGCAAGATAAAACTATTAAAATAAAATCTCCTTTCAATATTGATAAGTTTCTTCCTAGCAATAAAAGTTATTATCATTTTGAAGGATCACTCACTACTCCACCCTGTACCGAAGGTGTTACTTGGCTAGTTTTGAAGGAATCTGTTACAGTGTCTAAAGAGCAAGTAGATAAATTTGATAATTTATTAGGTCATACTAATAACTGACCAATTCTAACTCTCAATGATAGACAAATTGATGATGAATAATTGCTACTAAAAAATTCTTTTA
>CALYQH010000295.1 GCA_945283395.1 uncultured Ventosimonas sp.
TCATGAGCAATATACCCGATCCTTTCATAGATATAGTCTAAAGTTATCGGTTAATTGTAAAAGAATTTAATTTAAGAAGTGCTAATTTGTTCTAAGTTTTAAAAAAATTAAAAGAATTAGTAAGTTAATAGCAGTTTTATTGAATTTTTTACCTATCTCAAAAAGAAAAGTCTAGCTAGTTGTAAAATAATTATTAAACAGAAGTATTTAACAAAACGAATTAAAATAAATTACCTTGTTAAAGATAGCTAAACACTAAAAATTCTAGGATAAAATAATCATTTTGAAATGATATTACAGTTATTCTCATAGTACACAGAGCAATTTAATAGGAGCATCTTTAATTAGCTTTATCTAATAAGTGGAGAAAATTGCTAATCAGTTAATAAATTCTTTTAAGCTATTTAGTACATTATTTGTTAAAATCTCTCTATTTAAGAGTGAATAAGGTTACTAATGTCGGCACCAACAACCAAAGATAATCAACCTTCTTTAAAAAGATCATTAAGAGCCCGCCATTTATCTATGATAGCTATAGGCGGTTCGATAGGCACAGGATTGTTCGTGGCATCGGGTAAAACTATTGCAGTAGCAGGGCCTGCTGGAGCATTACTGTCTTATATTATTGTAGGCATGATGGTCTATTTTATTATGACAAGTTTGGCAGAATTAGCTGCCTTTATGCCAACACCTGGTTCTTTTGCTACTTATAGTGCTGAATATGTGGATGAAGGTTTTGGTTTTGCAATGGGGCTGAATTATTGGTACAACTGGGCTGTAACTATAGCTGTTGACCTTGTCTCGTTGCAATTAGTCATGCTCTATTGGTTGCCTGATGTGGCTGGTTGGAAATGGAGTGCATTATTTTTAGTGATAATGTTTTGGCTTAATTATATTTCGGTAAAAGGTTTTGGCGAGGCTGAATTTTGGTTTGCACTTATTAAAGTTGTTACTGTGCTAGTCTTTATTATTCTAGGTTTACTAATGATTTTTGGGATAATAAAGGGAGGACATTTAGGTGGTTGGCATAATTGGACAGCAGGAGACGCTCCATTTGTTGGCGGATTTCCTGCAATGGTGGGAGTAGCTATGATAGTTGGCTTTTCTTTTCAGGGAACGGAGTTAGTAGGTATTGCAGCTGGGGAATCAGAAAATCCCAGTAAAAATATTCCGATAGCAGTAAAGCGCATCTTCTGGCGTATTTTATTATTTTATATATTTGCTATTTTTATTATTAGTTTTTTAATTCCTTATACTGACCCTCGATTATTAAGTAATAGTGAGTCTGATATTGCAGTAAGCCCTTTCACCTTAGTATTTCAGCATGCTGGTTTATTATCAGCAGCAACTATCATGAATGCAGTAATTTTAACTGCAGTCTTATCTGCTGGCAATTCAGGTATGTATGCTTCCTCTCGTATGCTGTATGCTTTAGCTTGTGATAGAAAAGCACCTGCTATTTTTGCTAGATTATCTGACAATGGTGTGCCCCGAAACGCGTTATATGCTACTACCTTAATTGCTATGTTGTGTTTCTTAACCTCTACTTTTAAAGGTCAAGAGGTATATGGTTGGTTATTGAGTATTTCTGGGATGACGGGTTTTATTGCTTGGTTGGGGATTGCTATTAGTCATTACCGTTTTAGAAAGGGATATATAGCTCAAGGTAGAGATCTAGCTAAATTACCTTACAAGGCAGGGTCATTTCCTTTTGGTCCTATTTTTGCCTTTATTATTTGTATGGTTATCGTAATAGGGCAGGACTATCAAGCTTTTTGGGCCAATACTATAGATTGGAAGCGAGTAGTTTCAACCTATATAGGTTTACCACTATTTTTCGTAATTTGGTTATCTTATAAATTTACCAAAAAAACAAAATTTATACGTTACCAAGATATGAAATATCCTGAGTTTAAAAGAGACTAATGTAATGTCTTAAGTCTGTTGAGTAGAAGTAAGGATTGCTAATACAACGCAAAGAAAAGCTGAACATCTTATGTTAACTCACTTAGCTATGAGGAATATTAAAGAATTTAAAAAATATTATTTCCTTTAAAAAAGCCTTAACCAAAGGGGAAAGTTAAGGCTAAAAAAAATACTCATATCTAGTTATTACTAATTAATATTTAAACCTTTGGCTACGCCTTCTCCAAAAGTAGGGTCAATTTTTAATAAATGTCCTATTACCCGTTTTTGTACATCTTGCGTAACACCTGTCATAGAGGTAACAATATTATTGATAAGTAAATCTTGTTGTGCTTTATTCATTAATCTGAATAGCGCCCCAGGCTGACTATAATAATCTCCATCTTCTCTATGATCATATTGATAAGCTGGCCCTGATAATTCAGCTGGAAAAGCTGGTTCTTTCATATTAGTTTGTTTAGGCGCATCATCGTAGCTATTAGGCTCATAATTCGGTTGCCCGCCACTATTACCGTCAAATCGCATAGCGCCATCACGTTGATAATTATGATAAGGGCATTTAGGGGCGTTAATAGGCAATTGTTGATAATTTGTACCTATTCTATAGCGTTGTGCATCGGCATAAGCAAAAATTCGACCTTGGAGCATTCTATCAGGTGAAAAGCCAATGCCTGGGATAATATTACTGGGCGCAAACCCTGCTTGTTCTACTTCAGCAAAATAGTTTTCAGGGTTACGATTTAATTCAAAATAACCTACTTCTATCAAAGGAAATTCTTTTTGAGACCATACTTTGGTTACATCAAAAGGATTTTCAGTGCGTTGCTTTGCTTGTTCTTCAGTCATTACTTGAATATAAACACTCCATCTAGGATAGTGACCCCGTTCAATAGCGTGAAATAGGTCATCTTGTGCATAATCTGGATTACTACCGGCTAGTTCTTCAGCTTTTTGGGGGGATAAATTTTTAATTCCTTGTTGTGTTCTAAAGTGCCATTTGACCCAAGTGCGTTCACCTTTACT
>CALYQH010000296.1 GCA_945283395.1 uncultured Ventosimonas sp.
AGCCATACCTTGTAAGTATGATTTTCTCGCTTTTATAGAAAAGTATATTTCGCTAAAATAAATAGAATAAAGAAGTAAGAGTTAGCCTATAAGCCGGGTTCTGTCAAAGACAGTCATTCATCTACGATGGCCATTACTGGACATCTTAAGCAACCTACCCGAATCCTGAGCGGGCCACTCATGGGATTCCTATTTGGTCTTGCTCCAAGTGGGGTTTACCCAGCCACGAACTGTTACCAGCCGTGCGGTGTGCTCTTACCACACCTTTTCACCCTTACCTCTAACTCTACTGGTTAGTTAGGCGGTTATTTTCTGTGACACTTTCCGTAGGTTTTCACCTCCCAGGCGTTACCTGGCACTTTGCCCTGCGGAGCCCGGACTTTCCTCCCCTTTTTATAAATAACTTATAAAAAGCAGCGACTGTCCAGCTAACTCTTATTTTATAGAATAACTGGTAATATAATTAGGTACAAGTTGTTATTAAAAAATTTTTTACAAACATGCTAACTAATTAAATTTAATGATTCTTTTAAAAAATTAATCATATCTTTAACTAATTAATGAACAAGAGAGAGGTTTCAACTAATTTTCCTTTTTAATCTAAGTAGTTTTTAATGGTTAAACAATATAATTCCTAGTAATTAAAGTAAAATCGGGAACAAATATTACTAAAATATTTTTTTTAAACATCCAAAATAGCTGAAGTAAAAGGTGAGCAACCTATTTTTCAAGTGACCCACTAAAAAATAATATTCCCTTATATGAGCACTTACGGAGGGTATTATACCCCTATTTCGAAATAAACTTAGAAACTACTTTGAAATTCAAAAGTAAGCAGATATGCCAGAATCTAAAGCTTGGATAGATTTTATGACTATTCAATTACCAGTCTTGCAAAATGTAATATGTGAAGACATGAAGTGTAGCAAACCATTTTATATGATTACCTCAAATATATTTGAAATTTGACCTATTCCTATACTTATCTATACAAATACAAAGAAATCAGCAGCAACGGCAGGTATTGTTGTTATTATCATTTGTTCTAGTAAAAAAACAAGCAACAAAAGGAATTCCCATCTATACGAAAACAGATATGACAGCAACCATAAGACCTGATATCCTAGAGCCACTCATAATAGATATGTCTATTGGGGGTCTTGTAAAATCCATAGAAACTGCAATAATGGCCGCTTTTTTAGTGTCTGATGATGCAGCCTATCGTAAAAATGTTAACATCTTAGTTAACAGAAGGATGAACATGTGTTAATAACATGTTTATCGCTCTTATTTGAAACAATATTAACAATAGGACCTTTTTATGAGAAAAGATATTGTAATTGTAGCAGCTACACGTACTGCTATTGGCAGCTTCCATGGCTCATTAAAAAATATAGCTGCTACTGAATTAGGTGCTATTGTTATAAAATCTCTTATCGAAAAAACCAAGTTAGCTCCTGATAAAGTTAGTGAAGTTATTTTGGGGCATATATTAACAGCAGGATGTGGCCAAAATACGGCACGTCAGGCTGCTATTAAAGGGGGTATTCCCTATACAACACCTGCCATGACTATTAATAAAGTTTGTGGTGCTAGTTTAAAAGCTGTCCATTTAGCAACTCAAGCCATTCGTTGTGAGGATGCAGATATAGTTATTGCTGGCGGAATGGAAAATATGAGCCTTGCTCCCTATGTAGTTTCGGACATTCGTTTTGGGCTTAAAATGGGCAATGGAAAAATTGTAGACACTTTGATCCAGGATGGTTTATGGGATATATTTAATGACTACCATATGGGAATTACTGCTGAAAATTTAGCAGAAAAATATCATATTAGTCGTCAAGAGCAAGATGAATTTTCCTTAGCCTCACAAAAAAAAGCAGTAGCGGCTGTTGCTGCTGGTAAATTTAAAGAGGAGATTACTCCAGTCCTTATAACCCAAAATAAAGGTAATCCTATTGTTTTTGATACAGATGAACAACCCCGTGCCCGCACTTCTTTGGAAATGCTTGGTCGTTTAAAACCGACCTTTAAATATGAGGGAGGCACCGTTACTGCTGGTAATTCATCTACTATTAATGATGGAGCCGCAGCAGTCATGTTGATGTCTGAACAAAAAGCTAAAGAACTAGGCTTACCTATATTAGCTAAAATCAGGGCCTATGCAAATGCTGGAGTTGATCCTGCTACCATGGGCATTGGCCCAGCGGAAGCCACCAAAAAATGCTTACAAAAAGCTAATTGGACTATATATGATTTAGAACTTATTGAAGCCAATGAAGCTTTTGCTGCACAAGCTATCGCTGTTAATAAAGAATTGGCATGGGATACTAGTAAAATCAATGTTAACGGTGGTGCTATTGCTCTTGGCCATCCAATAGGCTCTTCCGGTTGTCGCATTTTAGTCTCTCTCATTTATGAAATGATCCGTAGTGATAAAAAAAAAGGTCTTGCTACTCTTTGCATAGGCGGAGGGATGGGAACAGCTATTGCTATTGAGCGTTAACAACTAGTAAAAGTAATGCACCCTTTAGGATTATAGTTGTTAATTAACATTATAGGGAGTTTTGAGCTTAATAGATGCCCATGCTTCTTTCACAAATCATCGGTTAAGACAAACTCATTTTATAACTACTTTTGTTATGCTTGTATTGATGTATTAACAGATTTTTAGAAAGCAATCAATAACCTCTATTCCGAAACAGAGGTTAACTGTGCGTTATACATCAGCTAAGAATTTCTATTAGATATATTGCTTCAAAACCTCGTAACGTCTTTATGGCTGACTTAAAGCTCGCTTATTGGACTATATTTAAAGAAGCGGTAGAAATAGCATGAAAGTATCAGCAAGGTTATTTATATTTCTATGGCGATAGAATCCATTCATTACCAATTTCGCAAACTCATCAAAACAAATGTGGTGTTCTCTACTGAAAACAG
>CALYQH010000297.1 GCA_945283395.1 uncultured Ventosimonas sp.
CGTATTGGTGATGTTTTAATGGCTATTGGTATGTTTATTATCTTCTGGCGAGTTCCTGAATTACTTTCACTAAGTGTTCATGAAATGGCCAATAATAGCACTGCTATTTTAGCAAAATTATCAGATCCTTATTTAACCGCAGCTACCCTATTCTTATTTGGTGGCTCTGTAGGTAAATCTGCACAAGTGCCTTTACAAACTTGGTTAGCAGATGCAATGGCTGGTCCTACTCCCGTTTCAGCACTTATTCATGCTGCTACCATGGTAACGGCGGGGGTTTATTTGCTCATAAGATTAAATTTCTTATTTTTACCAGCTACCTTTACCCTAGAAGTAGTAGGTATTATAGGTGCGATAACGCTGTTACTAGCTGGTTTTTGTGCTCTTGTACAAACAGATATTAAACGTATTTTAGCTTATTCAACCATGAGTCAATTAGGTTATATGTTTCTGGCTACTAGTGTTTGTGCTTGGAATGCTGCCTTATTTCATTTAATGACCCATGCGTTCTTCAAAGCTTTATTGTTCCTTGCTTCTGGTTCAGTTATTCTTTCTTGCCACCATGAGCAAAATATTTTCAAAATGGGCGGTCTCTGGAAAAAAATTCCTTTAGCTTATCTTAGCTTCTTAGTTGGCGGTTCAGCACTATCCGCCTTACCTTTTATTACAGCAGGTTTTTATTCAAAAGATGAGATATTATGGGAAGTTTTAGCTAGTAACCATCCAACACTATTAGTGATTGGTCTGATAGGTGCTTTCATGACCTCTCTTTATACTTTTCGATTAATTTTTATTACCTTCCATGGCCACTCACGAGACAAACATGCAGAACATGCCCAAGCAGGAAAAGGCTTTGCTCATGCAATTCCTTTGATAGTATTAATTGTATTATCCACTGGTATTAGTTTCTTTCTCAAGCCTCATCTAGGCGCAGCTTTTGCTTCACCTGAACATGTAGGCGAAGGCAAACATTTACTTGAATTTGTTTCAAGTATCATAGCCATAGCTGGTATAGCTTTGGCCGTTTTACTCTATGCGGGAAAACGTACTTTTGTAACTAATCTTGCAGCGAGTGGTATAGGTCGATTCTTTAGTTGTTGGTGGTTTAATGGATGGGGCTTTGATTGGCTTTATAATAAGTTGTTTGTCAAACCGTATTTATTCATTACTAAAGTATTAGCTAAAGATCCTTGCGATAAAGTTATTAGTTTACTTCCCTTGCTAGCAAGAAGCGGTAATAAATATGTGACTTTAACTGAAACAGGTCGTTTACGTTGGTATGCACTTTCCTTAGTAGGTGGTGCCATCATACTGATAGCTATAATGCTGATAGCTTTAATGTCATCAATAGCCTAACTTAAATTTATAAAAAAGGAATAGATATTGTCATGTCGTCCCTATTGTTACCTTGGCTAATCCTGATTCCGATCATCGGTGGTTTTTTCTGCTGGATATCTGAGCGGCTCAGTAATATTCTTCCGCGCTGGATAGCACTATGTACTATGGTGTTATTGGTTGTTCTATCGTTAATACTGTGGAGCACTGGTGATTATAGTCATGCACCTGATATGCAGACATCTTCTGCCCTCGTAGAAGGCCAATCCAAATGGTGGGCTTTTTACTTCCAAGTGAATTGGATACCACAATTAGGTATAAGTATTCATTTAGGTATGGATGGTTTATCTATTTTGCTTATCACTTTAACCGCTATTTTAGGTTTATTAGCAGTACTTTGTTCTTGGAAAGAAATTAATAACAGAGTTGGCTTTTTTTATTTAAACCTTATGTGGATTTTAGGTGGGGTGATAGGAGTATTCATTGCTATCGATTTATTTTTGTTCTTCTTATTCTGGGAAACCATGTTAATTCCTATGTTCTTTTTGATCGCCTTATGGGGACATAGTGGTTCAGATGGTAAGACTCGGATTTACGCAGCTACTAAATTCTTTATTTTTACTCAAGCTAGTGGTTTGCTGATGTTGTTGTCCATTATTACGTTAGCGCTTAAACACTATCATGATACAACAATAATGACATTTGACTATATGCAATTACTGGGTACTCATCTAGGAGGGCTTGAGTTTATTCTTATGTTAGGTTTCTTTATTGCCTTTGCCGTAAAGTTACCTGTTGTACCTATTCATTCTTGGCTTCCAGATGCACATGCGCAAGCTCCTACTGCTGGTTCTGTAGACTTAGCGGGAATTTTATTAAAAACAGCAGCTTTTGGGATTTTACGTTTTGCCATTCCATTATTCCCTCATGCTTCGCTAGCATTTGCGCCTATTGCAATTTGGTTAGGTATTATTAGCATTGTGTATGGGGCAATTTTAGCTTTTCAGCAAAGCGATATTAAACGCTTAATAGCTTATACCAGTATTTCTCATATGGGCTTTATTTTAGTTGGGGTTTATTCTGGTAGTGCATTAGCTTTACAGGGTGTTGTAGTTCAGATGATTGCTCATGGTTTCTCGGCAGCTGCGTTATTCATCTCTAGCGGTCAACTTTATGAAAGATTACATACTCGTGATATGCGTTTGATGGGTGGCTTATGGTCAAAAATTACTTATCTACCCGCCATTATGCTATTCTTTAATGCAGCTGCGTTAGGCTTACCTGGTACAGGTAACTTTGTGGGAGAGTTTATGATTTTAATTGGTGCTTTCCCAGCAGATAAGATAGCTGTATCTATCGCTACCTTTGGTTTAGTTCTAGCTTCTATCTACTCCTTAATAATAATGCAACGTGTATTCTATGGAACTTCAGTCTCGACCTTCCATGAACCAATCCGAGGCCTCTGCAAACGTGAACTTATAATGATGTTTATCCTAATAGTACTGCTTATTTTGTTAGGAGTTTATCCTCAGCCAGTTTTAGATACCTCGGCAGCCACCATGAATGGTGTACATGCTTGGCTTTCAACTGATAT
>CALYQH010000298.1 GCA_945283395.1 uncultured Ventosimonas sp.
GCTGCCAATTTGCGTACTACTGCGGCATTAATTTTATTAGAGCAGGCAGCAGGACGAAGGCAAACATTATTAGCTATACAGCTACTAAAACAACGTTATTTGGCTAATAGAAATAGGGTAAGTGATAAAGATTCTTTAGCGACCCAAGATAATATTCAAAAAATGATAGTACATAGTGCTTTTTTATCTAGGCCAGCCAGTTTATTGAAAGAGGGTTATGGTTTACCTTTACCAGAGGAGGTTAATGCCCTTACTAGAAAAAGTGTAGAGCAACAGCAGTTATTAGCTAAACTAATGAATAATCTTAAAAATCAATTAAAAATGATCTTACCTAAAGCATTATTGCTTGAGTTAGAGGGTACAGAAACTAATATTAAAATGTTGAGTAAGCAATTAAAGGCATTGCATAAGGCTAGTGGTGGTTTAGACTTACATAAATTACATTATTGATCTTGCTTATTAGGTTTATTATAAGTTACTAACTTATGATGATAAGCCAAACAAATTTAAAATAGATTGCCAATAAGTAATTATTAATGGCTAAGTTAGTAGGTGAAAGCAAATAGTTTAGGACTTAAGATGTACGTAGCATGGTTAAAAAAACAATCGGATAAATTACACCCAAGGGCTTGGGACTTTATACAGTTAGTGCGATTGGATAAACCCATAGGTATCTATTTATTAATGTGGCCTACATTGTCTGCTTTGTGGATTGCTGGCAAGGGGTCACCTTCTATTAAAGATGTTATTATTTTTACCTTAGGGGTAATCTTAATGCGTTCAGCAGGCTGTATTATCAATGATTTTGCTGATCGTAATTTTGATGGTTATGTAGCTCGTACCAAAGATAGGCCTTTAGCAGGAAAAAAAATTACTCCTAAAGAAGCTTTTACATTATTGTTTTGCTTATTATTGGGTTGTTTATTATTAGTGCTTTGTACTAATCAAATCACTTTTTATTTATCCTTTGGGGCGATAGCGGTAGCTGCTTGTTACCCCTTTATGAAACGCATCACTCATTATCCACAGATTGTATTAGGAGCGGCCTATTCATGGGGCATCTTGATGGTTTTTACTGCTGAAACAGGGCAATTGCCTTGGTATGCTTGGCTCCTTTTTTTGGCTAATGTGGCTTGGACGGTTGCATTTGATACTTATTATGCTATGTCTGATCGAGCGGATGATTTAAAAATAGGTGTAAAATCTACTGCTATAGCGTTTGGTCAATACGTTAGATTAATTATTGCCATTCTTCAAGGTATTCATCTATTAGCTTTTGCTATTGTGGGTGTATTTTTGGATTTTGGTTGGTATTTTTATATAGGGTTATTAATAGCTATTATATGTTTTATGTGGGAATTTTATATGACTAGTAAGTTAGACCCTATTAGCTGTTTTAAAGCTTTTTATCATAATCAATGGGCTGGATTTGCTATTTGGTTAGGTCTTGTTATAGATTATTCAATATATTAATAAAAGTAACAAGATATTTTATAAGAATACTTGCACTTAGTATAGATTAAATGCAAGATATACAAATCTAAGGTAACTTTTATACATATATGGGCCTTTCGCTTAACAGTTTTTTAACTTATTCTGCAGATTTATTACTAGTATTATTCGCATTTTTCTTAGTATTACTTAATGGCTTCTTCGTGGCTGCTGAGTTTGGCATGGTTAAACTCAGAGCAACTCGAATAGAAGTTATAGCTAATTTTAATGGGTGGCGAGGTCGCATCTTAAAGAAGGTACACCAACAATTAGATGCTTATTTATCAGCATGCCAGCTTGGGATCACTCTAGCTTCATTGGGCTTAGGTTGGGTTGGCGAACCTGCTGTTGCTGAATTAATAGCGCCGCTATTAGCTAAAATAGCAGTAACATCACCTGAAATAATTAAAGCAGCCGCTTTCTTTATAGCCTTTTTTATTATCTCTTATTTGCATATTGTGGTAGGAGAGCTAGCTCCTAAATCTTGGGCCATTAGACAACCTGAAAGACTTTCCCTATGGACAGCAGTGCCTTTATATTTATTCTATTGGGGAATGTATCCTGCTATTTGGTTACTTAATCATAGTGCCAATGCTATTTTGCGTATTGCAGGACAAGGTAAATCACAGCCCCATGAGCATTATTATAGTAGAGAAGAGTTGAAGGTTATTTTACATTCAAGTAGAGCTCATGACCCTAGTGATAGAGGTATGAGTGTAATGGCTTCTGCCGTTGAAATGGCAGAATTAGAGGCAGTTGATTGGGCTAATTCAAGAGAGGATTTAATATACATAGAGCAAGATGCTTCTTTAGATGATGTGTTAGACTTAATTAAACGCTACAAGTTTAGTCGTTATCCTATCTATCATGCTGAAACAGGTAATTTTACTGGGCTTTTACACATCAAAGATTTATTGCTCGGATTAGCTGATGAGGAAAATAGAGCTAACTTTAATTTTGATTTAGAAGATTTATCTCGTCCTTTAGAGCGGGTTTCTAAACACATGCCATTAGGTGAATTGTTAGAGCAATTTAAACAAGGCGGTGTCCATTTTGCATTAGTGGAAGAAGCAGATCATAAAGTAGTAGGCTTTTTGACGATGGAAGATGTGTTAGAAGTATTAGTAGGAGATATTCAAGATGAACACCGCAAAACGGAGCGAGGAGTTTTATCTTACCAACCGGGTAAATTATTAGTTAAAGGCGATACTCCGCTATTTAAAATTGAAAGATTATTAGGGGTTGATCTTGATCATATAGCGGCTGAAACCATGGCAGGGCTTATTTATGAAACCCTTAATAGAGTCCCTGAAGAAGAAGAGGTCATTGAAACGGAAGGGCTTACCATTACTGTGAAGAAAATGAAAGGACCAAAGATTCTATTAGCCAAGGTGACCAAAATAACT
>CALYQH010000299.1 GCA_945283395.1 uncultured Ventosimonas sp.
TTTGTGTGCTACATAATACGCTACTAAATATTTACTTCACTATGCTTGCTCATAAGAAATTATGACACAATGATTAATGGTTGGATAACATACCAGTTTATGCTCTATTTCTCCTAATTCAATTCGAAAGCCACGAATTTTTACTTGAAAATCATTTCGCCCTAGATACTGAATATTACCGTCTGGTAATGCTCGAACAACATCACCTGTTTTATATAAACGGTAGTTGTAGTGAAGTTGGCGCTCGCGTTCAGTTTGAAAAGGATTAACTAGGAATTTTTCTTTAGTTAAATCTGGTTTATTTAAATAGCCACGTGCTATACCAGCTCCCCCTATATAAAGTTCGCCTATTCCACCAATTGGGACAGGTTGAAGAAATTCATTAAGTACATAGGAAGTTGTATTATCAATAGGCTTGCCAATAAGTACCTGACTAATATTAGGATCATTACAATCGTAATATAAAACATCCACAGTTGCTTCTGTCGGTCCATACAGATTATGAATCTGACAATTAGGAATCAATTGCTGACATTTTTTTACCTCATATAAACTTAGTGCCTCTCCGCTACAAAATATATATTTGAGTCCTTGAACTTTAAGCTGTAGTTCTGGCTGAGCTTCTAATGTTTCAATAAAAGCTATCAGCATTGAAGGAACAAAATGAAGAACTGTTATTTTTTCTGACTCAATCAAGTCAACTAAATAAATGTTATCTTTATATAGCTCTGAATTTGCATACACAGTACAAGCGCCATACCAGTTAGCCCAAAAAAGCTCCCAAACAGAAACGTCAAAAGTATAATTTGTTTTTTGTAAGATACGATCTTTTGCTGTAATAGGGTATTTTTTATGCATCCAATTAATACGATTTATAACGCCTTGATGCTCTAGCATAACTCCTTTAGGATTGCCAGTTGTGCCACTTGTATAAATTAAATAAGCCAAATTAGTTGGTTTGGCTAGGGCTGGCAAATTAGCTGTAGAGTAACTAGCTAGAAGTGTTTTAACGTCAGGATCTTCTAAATTAATTACTATTTGATCACTACTGGCTAAAGACTTAATTCGTTCATAGCTGTGTTGTGTAGTGAGTATGACTTTTGCCTTGGTATCTGCTAGCATGTAAACAATTCTTTCATTAGGCGCCTGTGGATCCATAGGCACATAGGCTCCACCAGCTTTGAGAATAGCTTGAATGCTAATTAACATATAGGTTGAGCGCTCTAAACAGAGCGCTATTAAGTCATCTGGTTGTATAAAGTAAACTGTACGTAAATAGTGGGCTAATTGGTTTGCACGTTCATTTACAGTCTCATAGGTGAGATGTTCTTGCTGATAAATTATGGCTAGATAATTAGGCGTTTTTTGTACTTGCTTTTCAAACATAGCATGAATAGTCATATCTTTTGGATAAGAACGGATTGTTTCATTCCATTGATAAATTACTCTTTGATACATAGAAGGCGATAAGAAACTCAACTTAGCAATAGTTTGCTGCTCTTTATAAAGATTAATAAACTGTTGCAATATGTACCGATAAATTTCAATGTAATTAATAATAGTTTGCTCAGTAAATAAACCAGTCGCATAGTTAAAAACACCGCTAATTTCAGCCTTAGAATCGTCAAGCATGGTCATTATATCGAACTTAGCTGGTTGATATTGATCACTTTGAATTTGATAAGGAACAAATAAACCTTCTGCTCCTGCTAATGAATCACCAGCAAAAGATTGTACGCCAAACATCACTTGAAAAATGGGATGTCTTGCAGGATCTTTTTCTAACTCTATAGCCTCGACTAATTTCTCGAAAGGTAAATCCTGGTAGCGTTGTGCTTGTAGCATATAATTGCTGGTTTGTTGAATAAAATTAGTTAAGGTATCTTCTGTATTAATATTTGATCTTAAAATAAGGGTGTTCACAAATAAGCCAATAGTATTTTCAATTCCTTGATAATGTCTTCCAGCAATAGGGGTACCTATCACAATATCTCGTTGACCACTAAAAGCACTCAATAGTAAATAATAGCCACTTAATAATACCGTGTATAGACTGACTTTTAACTCATTCGCAATAGTACGTAACTCCTGACTTAACTTACTATTCAATTTGAAACTAACGTTTGATCCTGTATAGTCAATTTGTGCTGGACGAGGATAATCAGTAGGCAAATTTAATGGCTCATAATCTGCTAATTGTTGCTGCCAATACTTAAGTTGCTGTTCTAGAATACCTTTTTGTGATAAATAGGCTCGTTGCCATAAGGCAAAATCTTTATATTGGGTATTAATAGCAGGTAATTCAATAGGTAAGTGTTGCTTAATTTGATGATAACAACTTATAAATTCTTTAATGAATATATCTGATGACCAACCATCGAATGCAATGTGATGTATAACAATACTTAGATAATATTCGTTATTAAATAGATAACATTGAATAGATATTGGCCATTCTTGATCGAACAAAAATATTTTATGCATGTGCTCGCTAATTTTTTCATCCAACATAGCCTGTGTTTTACAAGACTGTGGTGAAATAGTGAAATCATCCTCCCGTAAATCCATAACAATTTGGTAGCCTTTGCCGTAATCATTTGTTTTTATCAGGGTTCGGAGTATTTCGTGGCGGCTCACGATAGTGCAAAGGGTCTGCTTAACTGCTTTAATGTCAACATCCTTAGTTAATTTCAATATTAAGGGAATATTATAAGCATTACTTCCACCTTCATAACTATCAATAAACCATAAACGCTCTTGAGCAAAAGATAAAAGTTGATCTTCTGGTCTATCAACCAATGGAGCGGTAATTACTTGTTGTTTCTCATCTAATTCATCAATAAGCTGAGCAATAGCTTGTACTGAACGTTTATTAAAAATATCTATGATA
>CALYQH010000300.1 GCA_945283395.1 uncultured Ventosimonas sp.
TTGTTAAAGATCTATCAGGTGGTGAACGTGGCCGTTTGCATTTAGCTTTAACCTTGAAACAAGGTGGTAATGTTTTACTCCTAGATGAACCTTCTAATGACCTTGATGTTGAAACTTTGCGTGCATTAGAAGAAGCGTTATTAGACTTCCCTGGGACAGCTATTATCATCTCACATGATCGGTGGTTCTTAGATCGTATTGCAACTCATATTTTAGCTTATGAAGATGATTCTCAAATTAATTTCTTTGCAGGCAATTATACTGAATACGAAGAAGATAGAAAGAAACGCTTAGGCGAGGCAGCGACTCAACCTCACAGAATACACTATAAAAAAATCAAATAATTTTAACAAAGGAAGCATTAGCTTCCTTTGTTGTTGGATGTTCAATAGTTATTTAATACAAATTTATAGATTAATACTAAGAAATATCTCTTAACTAGCTATTAGCAACTACCATGTAGGTTACAAAAATATTCATTCATTAATATTAATTCATCTAAAAAACTTAATTTTTCTAATAATAACTATTTATTAATTGTTAGCTAGGCTTACCTATTTCTAAAATCTAATTTAATTAATAGTATCAGTTATTGAAAATGAAAAAATATTATTCTTAACTATGGTTACTAAAGACTATCATAGCTTTCACAAAAAAGGCGCTATTCATAGCGCCTTTAAAGAAGAGCTATTCTCTAACTATAGACCACTCCGGATAAGATAATCAAAGCTACCTAATGCTGCTTTTGCACCTTCGCCAATAGCTATCACTATTTGTTTGTAAGGTACATTAGTTACATCGCCAGCAGCTAATATTCCAGGAATAGAAGTTTGGCCTTTAGAACCTATCATGATTTCGCCACGCTCGTTAAGATCAATAGTTCCTTTTAACCAATCTGTATTAGGAACCAAACCAATCTGAACAAAGATACCAGCAAGATCTAAAGTATGAATTTGATTAGTATTACGATCTTTATAGGTCAATCCTATTACTTTCTGACCATCGCCTAATACTTCCATTGTTTGGGCAGCCTTAATTACTTTTACATTAGCTAAAGTAGTCAATTTCTTTTGTAAAATCGCATCTGCACGTAACTCATTACCAAATTCTAGCAAGGTTACATTGTTGACCACCCCAGCCAAATCAATGGCTGCTTCAACGCCAGAGTTACCTCCACCTACCACTGCCACATCTTTCCCTTTAAACAAAGGCCCATCACAGTGCGGACAATAAGCAACTCCTCTTGCCCTATATTCACTTTCACCCGGTACATTCATAGAACGCCACCGTGCCCCCGTACTTATGATAATAGTTTTGGCTTTAAGAATAGCACCGCTTTCAAATTCTATCTCATGAAGCTTACCTGCTTCTTTTGCTGGTAGCAAAGCCTTAGCACGCTGCATACTCATTAAATCAACATCATAAGCTTTGATATGCTCTTCAAGCTGAGCAGCTAAACGTGGCCCTTCAGTTCGCACAGTAGCAATGAAGTTTTCAATGGCTAAGGTATCTTGCACCTGCCCGCCCAAACGTTCAGATACTAGCCCTGTACGCAAACCTTTACGTGCCGTATAGATGGCGGCAGCTGAGCCAGCAGACCCTCCGCCTATAATCAAAACATCGAATGGTTGCTTAGCATTCAACTTTTTTACTTCTTTCTGATCTGCCTCCGTATCAACTTTGGCTAAAATCTCTTGTAAGGTCATACGACCTTGTCCAAATGCTTGCCCATTAACAAATACACTAGGGACAGACATGATTTGGAGTTTACTAACTTCATTTATAAACATTGCCCCATCTATCATGGTATGACTGATATTTGGATTTAAAACAGCCATCGTATTAAGTGCTTGCACTACATCTGGGCAATTTTGACAAGATAATGAAATATAGGTTTCAAAATGTAATTTATCAGTTAATCCCTTAATTTGTTCTACTATCTCAGGGGAAGCTTTAGGTGGATGTCCACCTGCTTGCAAAAGCGCCAATACTAATGAAGTAAACTCATGTCCCATTGGTATTCCAGCAAAACAAATTTCACCTATTTGCTGGCCAACTCTCTTAATAACAAAAGAAGGCTTACGTTGGTTATCACCATCGACCTTTAAAGACACTTTTTCTGATAATTGATTAATCTCTGTTAGCAACTCTAACATTTCACGAGATTTTTCACCGTCATCTAAGGAGGCCACAATCTCAATGGGGTTGGATAGCCACTCAAGATAAGTTTTTAATTGACTTTTTAACGTTGCATCTAACATCTAAGATTCTCCTTGAGAAGTAAGACAGAGAAAAAAAAGCCTGGCCACTCACAACCAGGCGTGTCTTTGCTTCTTATATATGTTATCTTTCTACCCCTTGAAGCAAGGAGCAAACTTACAAAAGCTACTAAATTTTACCAACAAGATCTAAAGAAGGAGCTAATGTTTTTTCACCTGGTGTCCATTTAGCTGGGCAAACTTCACCTGGATGAGCAGCTACATATTGTGCAGCTTGGACTTTACGAATAAGTTCTTTAGCATCACGACCAATACCACTATCGTGTAATTCAATAATCTTAATCACACCTTCAGGATTAATAACAAAAGTACCGCGTTCAGCTAGGCCTTCTTCCTCAATCATAACTTGGAAGTTACGAGAAAGTACCCCAGTCGGATCACCTACCATTGGGTAAGGAATCTTTTTGATAGTATCAGAAGTATCATGCCATGCTTTATGAGTAAAATGAGTATCAGTAGACACTGAATAAATTTCCACACCTAATTCTTTAAAGGCTTCATAATTATCAGCTAAGTCTCCAAGTTCTGTAGGGCAAACGAAAGTAAAGTCTGCTGGGTAGAAAAATACAACTGAACATTTACCTTTTAAGTTTGCTTCTGTTAC